>JAYTDF010000101.1:0-6816 GCA_043736035.1 Candidatus Parcubacteria bacterium | reverse complement strand
TTTATAAGACGTTTTGAGTGGGGGTATTCTTACAAGGTAAAAATAAACATATCTAATATATTTGCAAAAGGACAGGTCTTTTTTTATAGTATATAAAGCACAAAAAAGAGTTTTAATGATTTTAAAAGACATTATTTTACCTTAAAGACATAAGAGTGGCAAAAGTCTATAGTGTAAATTTTTATAGTATGATATACTTAAGTAACTTAACTATTTAAGTTAAGTCATTAAAAGGTAAATAATTATTAATTTAATTAAAAAATAAAACAAATATATGGAGAAAACTTCAAATGCAGGAACAATTACAACTATTGTTATAATTGTATTAGTAATAATCGGAGTCGTGATGTATATGAAATCAGACGACAAAGATATGGTGAAAGATGATGCCATGATGAATAAAAATGACAAAATGATGACTACTGATAATAGCGATAATAGCGACAAAATGATGAAAGAAGAGGGCGTGATGGTAGGAGGTGCTGTGATGGTTAAGAGTAAAGACATTGTAGACAATGCAGTTAATGCAAGTAATGTAACAACACTTGTAGCAGCTGTAAAAGCAGCTGGACTTGTTGAGACATTAAAAGGAGCAGGACCTTTTACAGTATTTGCCCCAACAAACGCAGCTTTTGCAAAATTACCTGCTGGAACAGTTGAGACTTTGCTTAAACCAGAAAACAAAGCAACTCTTGTAAAGATTTTGACATATCACGTTGTTGCTGGACGATATACATCAGCTGACTTGAAAGATGGTATGACTTTAAAATCAGTTGAAGGTGAAAACCTAATGGTTAAGAAAGATGTATCTGGAAAAATAACAATTAACGGTACATCCATGGTTGAGACTGCAGACGTTATTTCTTCAAACGGAGTAACATTTGTAATCGACACTGTGTTGATGCCTAAAATGAAATAGTTTCTAGATAGAAAACACTCAAGTAGTGTTTTCGGTTTTGGAAATTAACATATTTAACCTAAAATAAAAAATATATGAAATACATAATGAAAACCCCAGTCTTGATCTTATTGTTTATCTTAATAGTTGTTTTGTTTATTGCATATTTTAAAAGACAAGATCAAATCCAGGCAAATACGCAGACTGAAAGTCTGAAATCATTTAGTACTACAACTAAAGAAAATCAATTAACTACAGCTCAATATAAGGTTCTGAAAGAAGGCGGAACCGAAATACCATATACGAGTCCTCTGCTACATGAGAAAAGAAAGGGAACTTATGTTACTGCTGATTGTAATGAGCCTGTATTTCGTAGTGAGCAAAAATTTGATTCAGGAACAGGTTGGCCAAGTTTCTATGCGCCTATAAACAAAGAAGCAGTGGTAGAAAAAACAGATAGTACTATGAGTATATCACGAACAGAGATTACATCTCCAATTTGTAAAAGTCATCTAGGGCATGTATTTAATGATGCGCCTCAGACACCAACAGGGTTACGATATTGTATAAATGGCCTTGCTCTTATTTTCATACCTGATAAAATCCAATAAATTATGGGTACATTTCTTAAAAAAATTAAAGACACGATTCATAATCGTAAGACCTATCGTGCCGGGCTTTTGCAAGCCAAGGTGTATCGAGTACTGAAAGGGTACAGTCAAGAGAAGTTGATGGCAGGATATGGCCTGTCAACCATCGACTGGGCGCTTTTAGGTCTACTGTATGACAACCCTACAGGCTTAAGGCCTAGTGTTATGGCTGATGCCTTGGGTGTTGAACCGCCTTTTGTTACAGTTCTGGTTACAAGGCTTTCCACACTTGGACTTATTGATGTAAAGACTAGGAAAGATGATAGTCGAGTAAAGATATTTTACTTAAATGAAAAAGGTAACAAATTGGTGCCAGAGGTCGAAAAATATGTAAGAGCACAGATGAGTGTTCTTATAAAAGGGATCAATAAAAGAGATTTGATGGCGTATTCCTCCGTGCTAGAGCAGATTGTGGAAAATAGTAAAGGGTTGAAGTTTAAGAAGTTTACAGGGTTTAAGGATTAGATATTTCTTTTTTCGATCAAAGAGTCGAAACAGAAAAGGGGATATAACGATGATTTCAATCAAGGCATATTTTATGGTGTCATCACCAGGACCTTGTTCAGAAAAAGCGTAGGTGTAGAACACGATCCCGTAGATGATGGTTATGGTCCATTCGAGCCAGGTGTCTTTCATGAGGGTGTTGTAGCATTTATCGAAATTCTGGACTCGTGTAACTATACGATACCTGGTTATATTCATCAGTCTGATACATGCAGATTCCATGCTCATGCCATAAAACGAATTCTTTAATCCCGCTATCCAATGCGAAACGACTGCATACTGTACAAAGTGGTTCGCCGGATTTTGTTATATTGTTTTCTTTATCGATTCGCGTGAAGTATAAAGTTGAACCATATATTTTATCAGGGTTATTTTTAACCGTATCAAGTATCGCTCTCCACTCTGCATGCATACAGCAGGTATTGTCGTAGCCAGGCTTTCCTTTGAAATTTTTCTCAACTGAGCAGAAACTGTTTTTCATATCATCGAGTGGGGGAGCGTTATAACCTTCGCCTATTACCTCCTCATCTTTGACTATGATTGAACCGCATTTTGCTCTGAGACAGAGAGCTTTTTCTGCGACTTTGGCTGCTTGGTTGAACCAATGGATTGCTTTGCTTTCGTCTTGTGCTTGAAGTAATTTCATGTTCGAAGTTTAGCATGGAACATGCTTATTACACCACAGATTTTTGTTTCAGTATTCTGTATAATGGACCTATGGAAAATTTAACTCCGCAAAACAACTTTATACTTTATACCTCAGATACAGGGGATGTTAAACTTGAAGTTTTTATTCAGGATGAAACCACTTGGCTTACTCAGAAGATGATGGCTGAGTTATTTGATGTAACAGTACCAACTATAAATGAGCATATTCAAAATATCTTGGAAAACCAGGAATTACAAGCGATTTCAACTATTCGGAAAATCCGAATAGTTCAAAAAGAGGGAAATAGAGATGTCTCTCGAGAGCTTGATTTCTATAATCTTGATATGGTTATTTCTGTGGGATATAAGGTTAATTCGGCTCGAGCTACCCAATTTCGTATCTGGGCTACCAACGTTCTTCGAGAATATATAGTTAAGGGTTTTGTCATGAATGATGTCAGGTTAAAGCAAGGGGGAAAGATATTTGGCAAAGACTACTTTAAAGAGTTATTGGAACGAGTACGGTCAATCCGTGCCAGTGAAAGAAGGATATATTTACAGATTACTGACATATTTTCAGAGTGTAGTATTGATTATGATTCTAAATCAAAAACTACGAGAGATTTTTTTGCTTCGGTGCAAAACAAGTTTCACTATGCAATTACAGGTCATACTGCTGCTGAAATAATTTCAGAAAAAGCTGACAGTACAAAAGATAAGATGGGTTTAACTACATGGGCACATTCGCCAGAAGGGAGGATATTAAAAAGTGATGTGACTGTGGCTAAAAATTATCTAGATGAGGCTGAGATAAAAAAACTGGAAAGAACGATATCAAGCTTTTTTGATTATATAGAAAATCAGATTGAGAAGGAGAATTCGTTTATGATGGAAGATTTTGCTTTGAGTATCAATAAGTTTTTGGAATTCAATGATTTTAAGGTCTTGAAAGGTAAGGGGAGAATTTCAAAAGAGGATGCAGATAAAAAAGCGGAGGGTGAATATGATGTATTTAATAAGACACAGAAGATTGATTCTGATTTTGAGAAGGAGGTGAGGAAAATACTGAATAAATAGGTGAGATTCAAAGTTATTTTTTACTGCCTTAAATTATTAAGAGGTTACAACTGCAACAGGAGAGGGCTCTGCGTATTTGATCTTTGTATCTTGCTGCAGCCTGCATGACCATAAGAATTCTTCACTGCTTTTAACAATTATGTTAAATGACGGATGAATTTCAAAACTATTTATTGGATCATAAGCTGTTAACTTGTAAGATATCAAAATTTGTTTTGCAGCTACTAAAGATACAGGTGTCTTGAATTCAACATATATTATCCCGGGTATATAAGAACCTTTGTAAGGATATTTTTTTGGTAATCACTGACACATTCAGAAATCTTTTTCTCGTCATATATCGATGCTGATTGTTTTGGCTTTGCGAGTATTGCGATATTCGCATTAACTTTTGCAATAGGTAAAGATATTTCTGTTTTAGCAGGTTGTGTCTGAATATTCGTAGAAGTGCTTTCAACCTCAGATTCATTTTTTATCGTTGTTGTTGATTCGGTTTCAATTACAATTCCTTGTTTGTGCGTTTTTGTGTAATATACTCCACCAATACTAAGTGTCAGTGCCAAAAGAATTGCAACAGCAATCCCTATAAATCCTTGTGTTGTGTTTTTAATATTATTAATAATACAATACTATTTCTTAATTGGATATAAGATTCGGTCCTTACAGGACCAGTACCACAAGGGCACTTCTTATTTTCTAATTCACTAGGTTCATAAGAAAATAAAGTCATACACCTTTGCAATTTTCTCGGAGCATAGCTCCTCAAAAATATAGCAAAGCTTTTCGAATCTCATACGGAAGTGCAACTGTGCGCTTTCTCTCCCCTTAAATACAAAAACACCCTTTCAGGTGTTAATGCGGCGTCGTTACATAGTCGCTAAAGCGCCTTGTACGACATGCGCAGAATATAGTCTCTGCGTTCCTTATTCTGCGGAGGAGGTGAGATTCGAACTCACGGGACCCGTTAGAGCCCTCTTGTTTTCAAGACAAGCGCATTCGACCTCTCTGCCACTCCTCCATAAAGTGTGTACGTCGATATACCTTTATGATATTATCAGATTATCTATGAAATATCTAGGGCTAGACTATGGAGCAAAAAAGATCGGCATTGCGATAAGCGACGAGCGACTTTCTATGGCTTTTCCTAGGGATATCATTATTAATGACCAAAAGCACATAGAGTACATAAATCATCTCTGCGATCAAGAGGAGATTAAAGACATTGTCATTGGAAAATCAATTGATTTTGATAAAAAAGACAATTCAATCGAAAAAAATATAAATGCTTTCATTAAAATTCTCAACAAAGATAAAAAATACACAATTCACCGAATGGATGAGCGTATGACAACATCTCTTATTGCGACTGAAACTCGACACTTGTTCCAAAAAAAACAAACTTTTAAAAATTTTTCCAAAAATGCAAAAGCTGTTCGAAATAACACAAAAGATGATGATGCAAAAGTTGCAGCGTTAATTCTACAAAACTTTCTCGATTCAAAATCGAAACTGTAGTATAATCACTACATGATTACATTTGATGAATTTAAAAAGATAGAAATGAAAGTTGGACAAATTATGTCAGCTGTACCAGTAGAAGGATCTGAAAAACTATTAAAATTAGAAGTAGATTTTGGAGAGGATAAAACAAGGACAGTGGTTTCTGGCATTGCAGGTCATATTGAACTCAGTGAATTTGTTGGTAGTCAGAAAGTATTTATTACAAACCTTGAGCCGAGATCTATCATGGGTATAGAAAGTCAAGCTATGATTCTTGCAGGTAAGGATGGACAAGGGTTAGCATTGATGGCTCCAACACGAGAATTACCAATCGGCACATTATTATCATAATACACATATGAGTACCTTTATTGAAAAATTAATTACATATCTTCCGGTTCCAAAAATGATTAGGTTTGATCATGCTGGTATTGATATTGGTATTGATCATATCAGGTATATTAGTTTTAGAGGTAAAAATGGACAGTTGTCTGTTGATAAATACGGTACTGAAACGTTAACAAAATCAGTAGACAAAAAAAGTCTATTATCAGAAAATTCCGATGTGGTTGGGGCATTAAAAAAGATTCAGAAAGAATGCAAATACAAATATGTTGAAGTTTCTTTACCGGAAGAATTATCCTATATCTACACTCAAGAAGTTGATGATGGTGACGTTTCTACAATAAAAGGCCAGATTGAGTTTAAAATTGAAGAAAATGTACCATTGAAAACTGATGAAGCTATTTTTGATTTTGTGACCGTACTCACATTAAAAAATAATAGAAAATTAATATCTGTTTCAGTTGTTTCAAAAAAAGTGATTGAAGATTATACTGAAACATTTCAAAGATGTAATATGAAAGTAGTTTCTTTTCTAATACAAAATCAAGCATTAAGTAAATCATTGATAGCAACAAATGATGCAAATGCCTATTGTATTGTTGCGATTGAAAAAAAATATATTGTAGTTTCTATTGTTTCTTCAGGTATTGTTTTATATACTTCAACTATCAATAAAACCCTGTTTGATGATAATTTAAATTTAGAGAGAAAAGAGATTTTAGAAGAAGTAATAAAAGATGTATATAGAATAATAGTATTTTGGTTATCCTATATTGAAAATAATGACACGTATGGATTAGAAAAAATTAAATCTATTATCGTTAGTTCAACGCACTCTAATATAATAGAGTCAGAGTTTATAAATATGATGATTAACAAATTAGCTATACAAATCGATAAACCAAATGTATGGATAAATGCTTTTGATCTAAATGTTCAAATTCCGCCTATTAATAAAATTAATTCATATCAATATGCAACTGCGATAGGTCCAGCATTGCCAAGATTGTTAAAATAAATATATGCTCTTCCTAATTACAAAAAAACAAAAAGATAAAATACTTGATGAATATTATGGTAATCTAATACGGATTTTTACTTTAAGTATAGTCATATTGTTTATTATGTTTTTAATTTCTTTATTTCCATCATACATAACTATGAAAGTAGATAGACAGATATTAACCGATAAAA
>JAYTDF010000100.1:0-1816 GCA_043736035.1 Candidatus Parcubacteria bacterium | reverse complement strand
TTCCTGCCGGAGTTACTTCAACTGAAAGACGTGCTGTGATCGAAGCGGCTATACGTGCAGGTGCGAAAAATGCCTATGTTGTAAAAGAGCCTATCCTGGCTGCTATCGGTGCTGGGATATCTATACAAGATCCCTGTGGAAATATGATAGTTGACATAGGCGGTGGTACAACTGACGTGGCTGTTATCTCTCTTGGTGGTATAGTTGTATGTTCATCTGTCAAATGTGCTGGGACTAGAATCGACACGGCTATTATTGACTATGTCAAGAAAAATTATAATCTTGCAATAGGAGAAAAAACAGCAGAAGAAATAAAAATAAAAATAGGATCTGCGGTAACAGTTGAGGAAGAGTTGTCTGTAACAATTAAGGGACGAGATTACATTACAGGACTTCCTAGACCAATCGAACTTAAAACAAATGAAATTGTAAAAGCTATTTCAAAAGAGTTACGAGATATGATTAAGGCAATAAAAGATGTATTGCAAGAGACTCCCCCTGAACTAGCATCTGATATTATAGATCAAGGTATAACTATGACTGGTGGTTCATCTCTCCTTCGAAATCTTGACGAGCTCGTATTTCGCCGAACGGGTGTAAAAGCTAAAGTTGCTGATGAAGCGCTGTATTGTGTTGCAAAAGGAACTGGTATTGCACTCGATCACTTGAACGCCTACAAAAAAGCTATTGTAACAAAACGATAATATGGATATACAAAAAGGGGAAGCCTTACTGGTACAGTCAAATAAACTATATGATGAGAGAGTTGAGTTTATTCAGAATACATTTCCCCTAAACTCTGATATTGTTATTTTAAAAAATAAAACTATGGCGATCGATGATGTTCGAGATTTTCAAAATGATTTTCAAAAAAGTTCATCTGAGACAAACGCTGATTTTGGTAAATTGGGAATATTGATTTTTGATGATATCTCTATTCAGGCTCAAAATTCACTGCTGAAAATTCTGGAAGATATTGATAAGGAAAATTGCATCATTTTATATACAAATAAAAACATAAAATTATTGCCAACGATCTTGTCAAGAGTTGTGTCAATGGATGAGGGGTCCAAGGGGAAAGGGGGTAAGCCAGAACTTCCAGATCTAACGGATAAAGAAAATCCTATCGATAAACAAAAAGTAATAGAGTGGATCACATATACTATACAAAACAGCAAGATAAATAAGGACAAGAAACCACTGATCTGGATAAATAGTCCATCACCCAATATAAAATACATTATTGAATATGTTAACCTGTTCTATTAGAAAGACGGGCATATAATTAATACTATATGCGTATAGACAATGATATCAAACTGGATTACGACGATGTATTGCTAAGACCAAAGCGAAGTACTCTGACCTCGAGAAAAGACATATCATTGGAACGGACATTTACTTTTTTACATTCACCTAAAACTTGGACTGGCGTGCCAATCATGACAGCTAATATGGCATCATGCGGAACTTTTTCCATGGCCCTAGTGTTGTCATCATATAAAGTGATTACGACATTTCATAAATATTATGAGGTTGAAGAATATGCAAGATTTTTCAAGAGTTTTAAAAATCCTGACTATGTTGCCTATACATTAGGAATCAGGGATGAGGATATGGAAAAATTAAAAAAGATGAAAGCAAAAAAGTTACTTGATAACTTTTCTTTTATTTGCCTCGATGTGCCAAACGGGTATCTTGAAAGATTTTTGGAAGTGATAAAAGAGATTCGAGTCCTATGTCCAAAGCATATTATCATTGCGGGCAATGTGGTGACTAACGAGATGACGGAGGAGATCTTGCTTTCAGGTGCTGA
>JAYTDF010000099.1:0-2169 GCA_043736035.1 Candidatus Parcubacteria bacterium | reverse complement strand
CGCACATATACAGGCTATTTTAGCATATATTTAAAGGTTATTTTCTGTTGACAATATTGTAAATAATATGTAAATTTAACCCATCAGCCGTTATGGTTGTGCTTTATGAATCAGGTGATTAATGAAGCTTGAGTACACAATAAACAAATAGAAAAACTGACGTTATGTCACTAGAACTAAGTACATGGAATATTGTCGACGGACCTTCATATGAGAAATTCGTAGTTAGGTCAAACGTATTCGCACCAGACAGTGAAAGACACTCGGTTGTTTTCACTATCGAGCGTGACAAGGAAAGTGATAAAAAACCGATGGTGGTAAATATTACAGGTCTAACAAGACATCCAGAGGATATAAGTGGTGGAATTTTCTTCTTCACTGGTGAATATTGGGATGAAGGAAAAGGTCATGAAAATATGAGGATGTATTTAATTGGATCTTATAATCCCACCTCCAGGAAAGGATATTTTCACATCATAAGTAAAGGCGAAATCCTTCAAAATCAACTTGCCTCACTCATATTAGGCTTCACGATGCAGAAACCGAAGTAAGGTAAAATTTCCATCTGCTGCCCTACCCAGGGCGGCGGTATTTTTTTGTATAAATTTGACAACAAAAAATATTTTGCTAAAATAAATACGTAATCTGAAGGACAGAAAATAACCAATCGGCTTGCTGCGGACTTTGCTGAAAATGCTTAGTACTTATGGATGAAATGTTCTCATTTGTTACAAATGATCCCTGCCGTCATCCCAGACTACGACTAAAAACACCACCGTCTATTCGGTGGTGTTTTTAGTTTTCTTGTAATGCATTGTTACTATCTCCAAATGATTATTAACTTGCTCCAACACTATTCTGATTATTGGTATTGATCTGTTGCTTGAAGTAAAATCTTTTGAATAATAAAGCCTGTTATTCATTCTTTGAAATAAATCATAGTTTATCAATACATTTTCTATATTATCTATTATTAAATATAGTCTAGATAAAATATATTCATTATCGCACCCCACCAACTCTCCGGACCGACTCTCAACAAAATGCTTCAATGCCCTCTTGGAGATATACGCTTCTTTGTCATCAAGCATGTATACGAATATCAATTCTAAAAAGTCAGCGATTAATTCACCTTTTTGTAAATGAAGGTATTCAAATATTAGTTGTTTAATTTTGGTTATGTTTATAGTGATTCAAAAATTTTACCAAACCACCCATAAAGTTCTCATAAAGAAATAATAAAAAACTAACCTCGGAATTATCCTTAGTCAGCTTCTTATTTTTGAAATACTAAATTTATTTATGGAATGACCCTGTGTCCTAGGTAAAGAGTCAAGGACTGAAACGGAATGCAGTAAATAAATTTACTTCACCTCTGCATCTTTCACCTCACCTTCAGCAGGACCATTTTCAGGACCGGCCTCATTCTCAGGATTTGCCGAATTAGTAATTTTGGATATCTCGTCATGCACCTTAGCCAATTCCATCGATAATGCATCAGTATCAGTTTTGATCACACTCATATCATCTTTATCTTTTGTTAATCTCAAGGCTCCTATCTTGGTCTCTACAGCTGCCACAAGTTCCGCACTCAACTTATCCTTACTCTCTCTCAAACTCTTCTCTGCAGTGTATATAGCTTGATCTGCAGTGTTTCTAACCTCGATAAGTTCTTTCTTTTTCTTATCTTCCCCTTCATGTGACTCGGCTTCTTTTTTCATGCGCTCAATATCGTCTTTCGATAGACCTGTTGAAGCCTCGATACGAATAGTATTTTCTTTTCCTGAAGCCTTGTCTTTTGCCTTCACGTTTAGAATACCGTTCGCATCCACATCAAATGTAACTTCAACTTGAGGAATACCTCTTGGTGCTGGTGGAATACCATCAAGAACAAAACGTCCTAGAGACTTGTTGTCTCCTGCCATAGCTCTTTCTCCTTGAACGATATGAATCTCTGTTGATGTTTGATTGTCAGCAGCCGTTGAGAATACTTGTGAACGAGATGTTGGGATAGTTGTATTTCTTTCGATCAGATGAGTTGCCACACCTCCCATAGTTTCAATACCAAGTGAAAGTGGAATCACATCAAGCAGAAGAATGTCTTTAACGTCACCTCCCAGACGAGGTGGTAGCTCTCGGAGCTGCAGTTCAGGGGGGAATTCTGGGAGG
>JAYTDF010000098.1:0-9884 GCA_043736035.1 Candidatus Parcubacteria bacterium | reverse complement strand
TGACGATCAACATCGCAGTGTGAGTTTCGATTTTAAGGTTGTCAAAATCAACCTTCTGAATGCGCCAGTCTTTTTTATCTGCATCCCAGTAGCAGTAGTTTCGACACTCGTCTTCTGAACGAAGTGGAATGGCGATACCGAAGTGATCAAACCGTGGATGATCGAGAAGAATATTGGACAATGAAATGTTTTCCATCAAACTATCCATCATTCCGGGAGGGATGGAATCGAAGTCAGACAAAGCTGTCTTCATGGTTTCTAGCATTTCCTTGGAACGATCTTCAGCTTTGGAACTCAGTAGTAAAACCAGCCCAAAGCATCCCATTCCCAACACAACCTTTATCATGACCGAACATGTTCCGATTGCTACTGATTGATCCTTAGACAAACCAGTATTCTGTTCGTGAAGCCAGCGAAGTGGATCCACAGGCGTTGAAAGAGCAGGAACATGAATGAATCTCATACCTATACTATTTTTCTGTTTCATTTTTTTCTTTCTGTGTAATGTTCTAAAAAAGACATTCCAACCTTGGAACATCCCATAAAGAACGACTAATAAACTATACCACCAGTAAAAATATAGTGCAAGTAATTACCCCTCTTACACCTCATGACTCAAGGCAATATTTAACACCTCATGTGCTATAGTCTTCGCTGCATCTGGAGTGGCAAAGTTTTTAGCAGCAGCTTTCATTTTCTCCTGTAATGTTGTTGTGGTCAAAATCCGATGAATTTCATTTAACAAAATCTGACCTGAAAGATTGTTCTCCTCAATCACCTCACATCCACCTGCTCGTAAATAGTTGAATGCATTCTTTCTTTGATGATCACCATTTGAATCTTTTATGGGAATCAATATACTTGGCACTCCCCATGCTGCTATTTCAAATATACCTGAACCAGCACGAGATATAATAATGTCTGATATGCCACCTATCATGCGCATAGACATCATATTGAGATAATCTATAGGTTTATACCTATCTGGATTTGTAGCACCTTCTAAGGTCAATTTGGCCATACCTTTTACTATTTCAAAATTTGCCTTTCCAGTTTGATGAACAACTTGATAGGTTTTCACAAGCTCTGGCAGTATTTGTAGAATAATATCATTTATTTTTTTAGCTCCAGTTGATCCGCCCAATACTGCAATTGTTTTAAGATTTGGATCAAGATTTAAATATTCATAGGCTCCAACTTTAAGTGGGGTCAATAATTCTGATCTAATAGGTTGTCCAGTGTAGGCTGTTTTTTTAATATCAAAATATTCTGCCGATTCCTTGAAAGATACCGCTATTTTTCGAGCAAATTTTGAAGCCCACATATTTACCCTTCCTGGAACTGAGTCTGATTCATGCATAATAACTGGTATACCCAATATACGTGCCGCAAACAATGTCGGAAAACTTGAAAAACCACCTTTTGCAAAAACCACATCAGGGAAAATCATAAAAATTTTAACCAATCCAACACACACACCAAATCCCATTTTAAATATATCAATAAAATTACGAATGATAGCAAAACCAGTTGGATTTATACGTTTTTTTCCAGCAGGAATACGTACAAATTTTATATCTCTATCAAATAACTCCTTAGGGTTATACGGATTTGGACCTGTATAATATATATGTGGGTCAAGAATCTTTTGTTCCCTGCATTCTATCAATATAGCATCGACCACCGCAAGCAATGGATAAAAATGTCCACCTGTACCTCCTCCTGTTATAACTATTTTCATAATAGGTTCAATTATACACCTTTTTATAAAAATTATTCAACCTTAAGTTTTTTCTCTTTTGATGCAGATAAAATAATACCTATAGACATCAGAGATATGAGAAGTGATGTTCCTCCTTGACTCACAAATATAAGTGGTGTTCCAGAAAGTGGCAACATCCCCATCATAGCACTCATATTTACAAATGATTGAATTACAATAAGACAAAGCAAACCTACTATAACCAATGATCCGTATGAAGAAGATTTCTTAGCGAGCTTAAAACCTCTCATTAAAAACAAGATATATAGAAATATCAGTAACGATGATCCGATAAAACCAAAATCCTCTGATGCGACCGCAAAAACTGAGTCACCAATAGGCTCTGGTAAATATTTAAACTTTTGAATACTTTGTCCATATCCTCGTCCAGCTATTCCACCTGAACCAATAGCGATTAGTGATTGTTGAAATTGATATCCTGAACCAGTTGGGTCCAGAGATGGATTTAGAAAAATATGAACTCTTTTCATCACATATGGTCGAGAAAAAATAATAATACCCATTGCCAAAACACCAACGCAACCCAAAATAAAAATATCTTTAAAATTTCCTCCAGAAAGTAGGTACATGATCACACCTGAAAGACAGATGACGCCCAAAATATCGGTATCTGGTTGCAAAAGAAACAATGTGGCACTAATCCCCAATATTGAGATAAGCGGCAACGTTCTACTGTAAAAATTTTTATGAGTATCAAGCTTTTTTCCAAAATCTTTCATAAACCATAATGACATATATAAAATTGCCCCTATCTTGTATATCTCTGCAGGTTGGAATCTTATACCAAACACTTCAACCCAACGTCTTGCACCACCATGCGAAACTCCTATTCCTGGAATAAATACCATAATCATCGTAATAATACCTGCCAGATAGATATAAAATGAGTTTTTTCGCCAAAAAGTAATTGGTATTTTATAGCATATAAACATAAGTGTCAGCCCGCCAACAAAACCAAGTCCATATTGATTGAATCGAACTGTGTCGTATTTGGCAGTACCAATAAGCATAATAATAGCTGAGGAAAATATAACTAATCCTGCCCCAATCAGTATAAAAGTAATAATCAAAAATGGTTTATCTACACCATACTCTATTTTTGCAAGAGTTTTTGATTTTTTAGTTTTTGATTTAATTATTTTTTTGAGAAAATTTTTCATCATTATTATACATTATACATGATTTCACTAAATTCATTTATGGAAAAAATGAATTTTCTAACTAAGTAGTGCTAAAATCACTCCACTCACAGAACAAATTATAGACAGAATCCAATATCGCATTGTAACTCTGGGTGATGACCATCCAATAGCCTGAAAATGATGATGTAGTGGTGCAACTCGAAACACTTTTTTATGAAAATATTTTTTAGAAAACATTTGAATACTTGAAGAAGCTGAGGTGATGAAAAGTGGCAATGCAATTATACCCAGAACTATAACTTCATTTGTCAAAAATGCGAACATTGATAGTACAATAGTCAGTCCAAGCATGCCAGTCTCACCGAGATAAAATCTAGCCGGAGGTATATTGAACCATAAGAAGGCCAACAAACCTCCTATAATAGCACCACCAAGGGCAGCGAGATCATACTGACTATTTGCAAAAGCTATGAGCGTATAGGCCATAAAAGCTGGAATCAATACCCCGGCCGCAAGCCCGTCAATACCATCAATAATACCACCTGAAAAAACGGCCAATGTTACAAATAAGAATAGAAATACAAATCCAAAACCAAGATATAGGTCAACACCAAAAGGAATATGCACTGTATTCATACCTAACTTAACATAGAACCAATATGCACCAATCGCTGAAATAAGAAGAACAAAAAAGATTCTGGTTTTTCTCGATATTCCATCACCTAGTTTTAACTCTTTACCAAATATTTGAAGCAGATCGTCAATAAGACCAAATATCGATCCAGTGATCAATGCCACAATCAACAATGCAGTTTGATTACGAGAAAAAAAATTTATCTTATCAAGAATATTGTGTGTCACAATATGCTCATACCCAATATAATCTTTAGCCATCAATTGAAATAAGAACGTGATAACGATCGTCAACAATACCGATACCCACACTATCACCCCACCAACTCGTGGAGTGTTACACTCTTCTTGTTCATTATGTATCTTTTTAAAATCTTCCGAAATGGCATCAGTGTTTGCAGTACTTCGTGATTTTTTTTTCCACAACTTGTATTTATACATAAAATCAGTCAATGAAGGTGTAATCAATATTCCAACAATAAAGGACAACAGTGTTGGCAATAAAATTTTTAGAGCAGATAGTATCATATACTTGATTGTAGCAAAAAATTGGCTATATTTTGAACATCGACAAATCTACTTTTCTCTGTTGAATTTAGAACGATAATAAAAATTTGCCGGTCAAGTCCTTTCTGAATCGAGACAAATAAATTTCCTCCTGACAAATCTGTGTAGCCTGTTTTACCACCGTTCAAAAAACTTAATCGATTTACTATAACATTTGTATTGTCTTCGGCGATGATAGTTTGATCAAAGAGCTCTGGGTATTTAAAATAATATTCTTCTATAAAAGTCACCAGTGGCAGGAGCTTTGCCTGTCCACCTGGTATTCTTTCTTTCGTTGAGGTAGAAATTATAATATCTAGACCTGATACATTTCGGAAATAAAACCCTCCAAATCTTTTTGTAAAATTATTCATCACAGAAACTTGACTCTTTTGATCATCTCCAAATGCATGGGCCATTTGTTCTGCCTCTTTATTGTTTGAATTTCTAAGCATTTCCCGAATTGAGTCCAGAAGCGATATATTACTTTCATAAATTAGAGTTGCGGTAATAATCTTTGTGAGTGAGGCGAGCGAATAGGTTCTATCAATATTTTTTTGTCCTAACACTTTATTTCTCGAGGTATCATATACGATAACACCCTCAGCAGTTGTATTGTCTATTATTTTTTGCAATTTCTTTACATCTCGATCGGTTCGAAATTCATGTATATACTCTATATCTTTTTTGTTATGATTTGTATTGACAAAAGAAAGAAATATCAAAAACATCAAAATTAATAAGAGTAGTAACTTTATCTCTTGCCTAATCAACATACCTCATTATTCTTTTGTTTCTGCTTTAAAACTTGATAACTTTACAAGTACTTCATCATATTCGGGCAACTGTGTAATATCGGTGATGCCTAGAAATGCTAAAAGTTCTAAAGACGGGCGATATAAAAACGTGCGTTCATCTGACGGATCATCTACACGAGTGATAAGCCCGCGTATGAGTAAGTTTCTTAAAATAAATTGAGAGTTTACACCCCTGACATAATCTATATCCGCTCTTTTAATCGGACCTTGATATAAAATAATAGCCAATGTTTCAAGTGCTGATTTTCCTAATTCTTTTTGTAAATCTTCTTTGATTTTTTTTTCTATAAAATCATGTACATCAATATGAGTTCCAAGTGTAATCATATCGTCATACCTGATCAATACAATACCAGAATCTGTGTGAATTTTTTCAGATAAAATCAATAAGGCTTGTTCTATTGTTTCTGTATCTGTATCCAATGTTTTTGATAGATTTTTTATAGTGACAGGCTCACCTTGGAAAAAAAGATACGCTTCTATTTTTTGGGTAATTTTATTCATAATGTTATTTATATAGTACCATATTGTGGTGTATTTACTTTTGTACTTTGAAGATCAATTTCTTCAAATAATTCTTTTTGATTTGCGAGTATCATATTCTGTTTGATGAGTTCCAAGAGTGCAAGAAAACTTAAGGCAATATGTCGTTTATGGTCTCTAAATTCTTCTTCACTTTCAAATTTCTTACTACTACCTCCTGAGAATGTTGTAAATTTCATATTGAAGGCACCTTTGATTCGATCTGACAATCTATCCATCATTTCTTCAATACTGATAGCTTTTTTTATTTTAACTTTATCTATCTCTTTTTCAATTTTTGGAATCTTTGATAAAATTTTATATATTCCCTCCTTTATAGTGTTAAAATTAATGTCTGGTGTTGGTGTAAATAATACAATATCTTTCTTAAAATTTCCTTGGAAATATAAGTTTTTTTTATTAAACATCAATTCAATTTTTTGACCATATTCTCGCATCAATGTCAGGATTTTTAACCTACGCTCTAAATCTTCGATTTCAACATTTTCTTCAGATGTTGTCTCTAAGTTAGGTAGCAATGATTTTGATTTTATAAGCAGTAATACTGAAGCAATTGAAAGAAATTGGGTTTTATGTTTAAGGTAAAATTCATCCTCACTATCCATTCCTTTGATAAAATTGATAAAATCTTCAGTTATAACTGACAAGGAAACCTGATTGATTAATAATTTCCTTTTTTCAATAAGACTCAATAATATATCAAGTGGTCCTTCAAAATTTTCAGTTTTGTAAATATATTGAGTACTCATAATACGCCTATATAACAATTGCTTTTAATTCAAGAAGTGCTTTTTCTGCCTCTTGTATGTTTGGGGCTTTACCGTGCCATGTATAATCCCCTTCCATAAATGAAACTCCTTTTCCTGGAATAGTTTTAGCTATAATGATGGATGGAATATTTTTTGTATTCTTAGCCATTGATATTGCTTCTATGATTTCTTCAACATTGTGTCCGTCAATAGTCTGTACGTGCCAGTTGAATGCTTCCCATTTTTTGTCCATAGGATCAAGTGGTAAAATATTTTCAGTATTTCCATCTATTTGAATATAATTTCTATCAACTATAACAATTAGATTATCAAGTTTCTCTCTCGGTGCTAAGAGAGCTGCCTCCCAAATTTGCCCTTCATCTTGCTCACCATCTGAAATCAAACAATAAATAGTACGGGCTGAATCATTCTTAAATTCTCTTTTATCGGAGATGGCCATTCCGACCGCCTGCGAAAGACCAGAACCCAGAGGACCGGACGAAGTTTCAAGAGAGGGTAAAAATTCGCGATGCGGATGACCTTGAAGTATTGATCCAAATTGTCTTAATGTAAATAATTTTTCCAAACTAAAATATCCAGCATGAGCCATTGCAGCATAGAGTACTGGACATGTGTGCCCATTGGATAAAACTAATCTATCCCTAAGTTCCCAGAAGGGATTTTTAGAATCATGTTTCATTTCAGAAAAATAAAGAGTTGCGTAAATATCCGCCATACCCAATGGTCCACCAGAGTGACCGGACTTTGCTTTAAAAAGCATTTCGATAATTGAAATGCGTATGTCTTTAGCTTTTTGTTTGATGAGTTTTATTTTCTCCACTCTTCCAGTATATCACGTTTGCCCACTAAACATGAAAGAAAAATTTTACGATACTCTAATCTTCTTAAGTGAGTTTGATGAGCGAGCCGACCCGCAAGAATTTTCTTTAGAAAATTCTGAGGACTTCTCGGCGGAGCGAAGAAAACGAGCTTACTTTAATAGAATACGTGCATACATCTGATACCCAGCCTTAACATCTACAAGAAGAACATATTTATATTCTGCAAATGAAATATCTTTTCCTTTCATGTCGATAGTATATTGTGTAATTGCTTCATTTTTTAACAATGTTCCAAAATCAATATATTCAGTCTCACTCGTTACCTCAGATGTATTAGTCAGCCATATATTTAATTCATTCCTTGGATTTGCAGCTTCAACAGATAATATCAATTTTCCATTTAATTTTTCTAAGGTTACTTTTCTGACAATATTTGTATTTGTATCACTATTGTATACTGTAGAAATCTTCTTTGCTCGACCTTGATTATTGTATGGGTATATAGTATTTACCTGATCAATATAATCTGCTCCAACCTGAAATGGAGATTTATTTGGACCAATTGCTAGATTTGATAGAGATGGTAAAAAAACAAGAGCTTTTATGGCTAAGTAAAAAATAACCAATACGAGGATAAAACCAATTACTTTTTTAATCATATCCCTATTTTAACACATATCTATAAAATAATTTAAATTTTCACGAGCATTTCCAGAATCAAATATAGCAGATCCTATAACAAATTCATTAACATTCAAATCAACTAGCTTTTGTATAGTATTTGCATTTATCCCCCCATCGACACGTATAAAAATTTCTGGATTTTCTGATTTTAATTTCTCTATCAGACCTATACACCTTTCATCAAATTTTTGACCTTGTGCACCAATTGTTTTAATGGTCATTATTTGCAATGCCTTTACAACTTTTCTATCCAATAAATCTTGTATGACTTGATCATAATTAAAATATTCATCATATGTAACAGCTATAATAACATCAATCAAATATGATTCTATTTCTTTTATAAAATCCATCATAGCTGATTCATCCTTAAATGAAGTTGGGTGAATAATCAAGGTGTTAGCGCCAATACGTCCCCAAATATCTTGTTGTAAATTTGGATTTTGAACCATAAGATCAAACTCATAATTTATATTATCCCAACTTGGTAAACCGTCTTCTTCGTTTAATAGTTTTTTAACTTGCATACTTTCTTCTATACGATTATTTGAAGCAGCAGAATAAGGCCAGGTCTTTTTTGGTACAAATAATCCATCACATACATCTATATGAACTTGTGGCACATCATGTAAAATTGACTCGATTTTATGTTCTATTTCTTGATAATTTGATTCTAGTATTGCAGGTATAATATTCATATTTATTTATTTTCTATTTTTAATAATCTTCGTATATGTCTTTCTTCGTTTGAAAAATTCTCCTCGAGCCAGATGTGCACAATCTCAAGAGCACGGTTTTGTTCAATAAATCTAGCTCCAAGCGACATTACATTAGCATTATTATGCTGCCGACTCAACTTGGCGATTGTTGTATTTAGTTCCCTATCGTTTCCATAGATAAGTACTGATCGAACATTGACAAATTTGTTGACGCAAATATTTTCACCTTGTCCCGAACCCCCGATAACTATACCTCTATACTGTTTAGGGTTGTTGTACTCTGAAATATACTCCCCGACCAATTTTATGTAGTCAGGATAGTCATCAGTATCGTTATGTATACTATTACCCATATCAACAATATCATGTCCACTTTCTCGTAAAGATTTTACAAGATAGGATTTTAAATCAAAACCAGCATGATCTGAGGCGATTACGATTTTCATATCTGTAGTATAGCAAATAACCAACTCCCTGAACACGAGCAAAAAAAAACACATCCTGGTTGGGGATGTATGTTTTTTTCAGAGTATTCGTCGAGAAGGTTTTAATTTAAAACCGGCATTGGGAAGTTTACATTTGGACACAATAACATATTCATTTGTCTTTGTGTTGTTTTGTAGAAGTATCCTGTTGAATAACTTATTCCCCAAGGAGTTAGAACGTTATCTTTATATTTCAATTGGAATGTTCTCACTGCGTCAAAAGTTTTGTTTCCAAAAAATCCTGTTGGGTTTATCTTAAGACCTAAGTTTGTATTTAGGAAGGCCTGTAGTCGTGTTACTTCAGAAACATTATTTTTTCTACCTTTTTTGATAAAAGTTTTCATAGCATCACAAGTTGAAGTTGATGTTCCTGATGTAAATACTCCTGATACCGGTGTACCTGAAGTTATTGATGAACTTGAACCGCCAAATGATGAACCGCCACCGAATGAAGAACCAACTGTTCCTCCTCCTGTTGAAACTACTACAGGTGTTGTAGTTGTTGCAGGTGATGAGAAAGCTGCACAAGCAGGGTCAGCTAAGTCTATAAGTGTGTTTAAATCATTATCAATTCCATCAGCACATAGTAATGCAGTATTTTCACTTGTTGAAGATACAGTTGTTGTTGATGTTACTCCGGCACAAGCAGGATCAGCTAGGTCAGTAAGAGTGTTTAAATCATTATCGATACCATCAGCACACAGTTGTGCAGTATTTTCACTTGTTGAAGATACTGTAGCTGTTCCACTAAATGAAGCACATGCAGGATCTGCGAGGTCTGTTAATGTGTTTAAATCATTGTCGATTCCATCAGCACATAATGCTGCTGTATTTTCAATTGCTGAAGATACTGTAGATGTTCCACTAAATGAAGCACATGCAGGATCTGCGAGGTCTGTTAATGTGTTTAAATCATTGTCGATTCCATCGTTACAGAATA
>JAYTDF010000097.1:0-1918 GCA_043736035.1 Candidatus Parcubacteria bacterium | reverse complement strand
TCCTCCTGACACATCACGACCATCTGTAAATATATGTAGTACAACTTGGTCTTTGTGTAGCCCTTGATCTGTAGCTAGTTTTAAAAATGCATATATATGAGTATTATGACTATGCACTCCACCGTCTGACAAAAGTCCTATCATATGTATCTTCGAGTTATGTGTTTTAGCATGATTGATCAAACGTAAAAAAGCTTCATTTGTAAAAAAAGTTTTGTCACCTATAGCTTTCTCTATCACAACCAGATCTGTGTCTATAGCAGAGCCGGCACCGATAGTCGTGTGACCTATCTCACTATTCCCCATCTGGCCTTCTGGAAGTCCTACTGCAAGTCCAGAGGCTTCCAGATATGCATGCGGGTATGTTTTCATACAATAGTCAAAGAACGGGGTGCGAGCCTGGTGTATTGCATTTTTTTCATTTTCCTCACCTATTCCCCAACCATCCATTATTATCAGTGCTATTTTTCTTTTATGCATATTTTTTAAGTTTAACAAGATCAGTGTTTAAAGTTGTGACATGTCTTTGTGCATCCGCTAGATTTCTTTCTGTAGCAGCTAATTTCAATTCTATTGATTGTATATAAGCATTTTTCTTTGTAATGTCAGACAATAATTCTTTGTCTTTTCTGCTTGATATTTCTTTATCTTGCTTTAGTTTTTGGGCTTTGTTTTTTAATTGTTGCAATTCTACTTCCATAGATTGTATTTTTCTATTGATGGCACTTTCTTCATCTGTAAGATGCATTTTTTCTATATCATATCTTTTTTCATCTCGGAGAGTTGATAAGGTGTCATTTTTATATTTGTTTAACTCTATATCATATCTTCTTTTTTCCAACTCAAAGCGAGCTTTGTTTGCATTATGCATATCAAACTCTCTTTTTTTGGCATTGTATTCCATCTTATATCTCTCATTTTCTCGTCTTTCTTTTTCTTTTTTCAAATTTTCCATTCTCATCTTGTCAACAATATTGGATTCAAAGTTATTTGAAGCTGTTGTTGATTTTCTAGTTTGGTTAATAGGTTCAAACATAATTTTAATTTTCGGAGCCGCTTCCCAGATTCGAACTGGGGACCTACTGTTTACAAAACAGTTGCTCTACCAACTGAGCTAAAACGGCAAACATGGTGTGGAACGCCTCCCTCTCAACATTGACGTTTTTGTAAATCGAACACGTTCTTGCGAACCCTGAACGATACGTATGAAGCAGAGGGAATATTTGTGTTCCTACACCGTGTCAAGACTAGCGAGTCGATATCAGACTATCTTGACAACACCAGTATACACTAATTACTTTCCGATTTCAAATCTTTTGAAACGTATTATTTCAATACGCTCGCCGAACTTCTGCATCGCAGTATCAAGCATCATTTGAATTGTCATTTCAGGGTTTTTGATAAAATCTTGATTTAACAATACTTGGTCTTTGAAATACGAATCCATTTTTCCTTGTAAAATTTTCTCTTGCATTTCAGCTGGTTTATCAACAATCTCTTTTGAGAATAGTTCTTTTGCTTTTTCTGCTGTCGTCTCATCGATATCAGTTTGTCTTAAAAATTCGGGCGCTGTCGCAGTAACTTGCATTGCAATGTCTTTAGCCAATGTTTTAAATTCTGCGTTATTTGATACGAAGTCGGTCTCTGATCCTAACTCGATAATAGAACCAACTAAACCATTTGAGTGGATGTAGGCCTCTACGATTCCAGCACCGAACTCTCGATCGGCTTTTTTAGCAGCTTGTTCTGCACCTTTTTTCTTTAAAATAATCATAGCCTTTGCTTCATCTCCTTCTGCTTCTTCAAGAGCTTTTTTACATTGCATAACTGAAATACCTGTTTTTTCTCTCAACGCTTTTATTTGATCTGATGTAATGTTCATATTTATGTATTAAATTAATTTGTAATTAGTCTACCT
>JAYTDF010000096.1:0-12129 GCA_043736035.1 Candidatus Parcubacteria bacterium | reverse complement strand
GCCCCACCAAGTTCTGCTGCACATTCAGTTGCCTCAGCTTCCTTAGCTGCTTTTTTATGAAGTGGTCTGTCACCGTATGAGATAGGGAAATGCCTATATACCCACGCTACTTGATTATCTTTACTAAATTCATTGTATATTTTTTTCATAGTCTCATGATAGACTTTACAATATGGACACTCAGTATCTGAGTATTCTATGATAACCACCTTAGATCCTTTGTCACCTCTGATATGGTCTGTACTGTTAATATCACTAAATACCGGCTTCGGTCCAGAAAGTGCATCACTTACAATGTTTTTATTGCTTCCTGTTGTTTTATTTGTAACGTCTCCTCGAGTATAGAGTGCTGCTGCTATTACTATACCCGCTATTACAATAGCTACAGGGGTGATAAATTTTGAAATATTTTTTTTGTTTATAACTACTTGCGGTGTTGAATTTGCATGTGTAGTTTCGTTTTGTATGTTTTCCATAGTATATAGTATAGCAAAAAAAGCCAACATAAAAAAATAATTCACCCTTGATATAATGGATGAATTATTTCTTATTGACGAAGAAGAGTGAGAGAAACAAAAGTGATGACACTTTTGTTTCCGAACCGAGGAAGTTAACGGTAAATACCTCGATGCGTAGCACTCGGGGTGTATTCATTTAAAATGGAAGAGAATAGGTAAGCATTCCATCCGACTCTGTGTTTTTCTCCCAATCTTTTGTCTCTATTGGAATAACCCTTTTTTCGCTTCCATCGGTGTAATATAGTTTTTTCTCTTTCATGGCATACTCATAGACTTCTTTCGTTACTTTTACATCACCTTTACAATATTCAATGATCTTATCGATCTCGCCGTTTTTCCACCAGGTGATAGCCTCAAGTCCGTTACCAGTTTTACCCACACCGAGTGTTGCTTGAGCGATGTTGTCGAGACCAACGCGACGACCAATAGATTTCTGAACCTCCTTAAGCAGGTCGACATGACGGAATTTTGTTAAGTCACCATTGTAATACTTATTCATAATAGGAAGGTCAAAGTGATCACCATTGAATGTTACGATGATGTCAGTTGCTTCAAGTTTTGGCCAGAGGGTAGGAAGGGTTTCTATGTTATAGCTTTCATATTCCTTTGTTTTTGTATCGTACGTACACATGATGGATAGGTCCAAGTCTATAGGGTTGTTACTGTTTGCCATCTGAAATGTGTTTTGAGTTTCGATGTCGAGATATATCTTGTGAAGCATGGGGGTATTTTAGCATATGAGAAAGTTTATGGAAAATTGGGGTGTTCTTGAGTTTTTCTTTATGAATAGTTTAGGTAGTGTTTGCTAGGATTTAGGGGTGGAAAATAAATACATATATATAGACGAAAGTGGAGACACTGGGTATACAAAGAAATCAACAAGGTATTTTATACTAACAGCTTTAATTGTAGATGATATTTTTGTACTCAGGCGTATTGCCAAAAAGGTACATAAATCTAAAGTAAATAAGAAAAAATCTAGCATGTTGCATGCATATAAAGAAACCAATAGAGTTAGGGATAGGTTGGTAAAAGAAATAAAAAGTATAAATATAAATTGTATTGTTTTTGTCTTAGATAAAAAAGAAAAACAAGTAAAAGACTCTTATTTCTATTTATTGGAAAAATTAGCAAAATATTTTTCAAAAATAAAGGTTACTCAAATTGTTTTGGCTAAAAAAGAGACGAGAAGTAGGTACAACCAAAAAATAATTGATATGTTTAAATCTTATGATATTGATTTAATCTTGAGTATACCAATAGATGAAAAATCCTTACAAATTGCAGATTTCTATTCGTGGGCAGTTTTTGTATATCTAGAGTATGGTCAATGTCAGTACTTCAACCAATTAGAGAATCATACTGTGTTTAGATAAAACAAAGCCCCCGAAGAATTTACACGTGGACTGCCTGACGGTGGTCCTTCTTTCGAGGGTCTAACTTGTTATGTATGTATATTATCAAGATGTTAAAATCTTGTCAAATTTTAAAGTAAAAATACCCGATTGAGGGTATTTTTACTCCATGTGCCAGAGCGCCAGCGCAGAAGGTGGGTGTTTTTACTAAACTCGGGTGCTTTACACGAAGCCCTGTCTCTTCCTGCTTATTATTTCTTTTTTGTAGCATGTGAGGCCTATCGACTCTCGCTCTCGTATAAGTCTTTGTAGACAGGGGATGATTTGAGCAAGGTTTCATGTGTTCCATCTCCAACGATACGACCTTTGTCGAATATTATTATTCTATCTACGAATTTGGCAATATCTGTCATGTTGTGAGATATTACGATTAGTGTTTTACTTTTATCAACCTCTTTAAGATTTTCAAAAATCTTCTTACTTGATGTTGCATCGATAGAAGCAGTTGGTTCATCAAGAACTATGATAGGGGAGTTTTTATAGAATGTTCGAGCGAGTGCTAGTTTTTGCCACTGACCTTTTGATGGTTTAACACCCTTCATATATACACCTAGTTGTTGAGTGTATTGATTATCCCATTTTTCAATGAATTCGTCTGCTGTTGCGATTTTTGCAGATGATTTAATTTTTTCCATATCGATCTCACCTTTCTCAGATAATGCAATATACTCATGTGTCTTTAATGATTGTTGAGAATAGTCTTGATAGAGACTGGAAAAATTTTCAATTATTGCTTCTTGAGATAAATCTTTAAGATTGTTACCGAACAATACTATATCCCCTGAAGTAGGTTGGTAAATGTTCAATAAGAGCTGTACGAAAGTAGTCTTACCATTTCCATTTTTTCCAACTATAGCAATCTTCTCACCTTTATTAATAACAAGATTATCAATATGAAGATTGAAATTAGAACCATCTTTTTCTTTGATAATCGGATCTTTTTTCTTCAGACCAAAATATTTTGTTGCAATATTGTCTATTTCATTATTCAATTTGTGTAATGAGGAAAACTTGGTATCTTCATATTTGAAATCAATGTTTTTAAATTCAATGGTATCATTTTGAATTGAAAATTCTGAACCAGTTGTTTTGTCAGTGTTTTCAAGTGTTTCAGCTTGTAGAAATAGGTATTTGGAAGTTACGACGTTTTCATATTGCTCGGGTAAGAACCATGAGAGTCTACTGATATAGCTTTCAAGTCTTGAAACCTGCACAATAACAAGCGTAGCAGAACCAATAAGCATTGCGCCAGCTACAACATCCTTAATAACAAAAAATTGGATTGTAAATATTATGAAAGTCATAAGCATACTTGAAAGAAACACCATATTTGAATATTTGTTCTGTATTTTTATTTGACTGTTAGTAAAGCCATCTTTCCAGTCCCTATATTTCTTTATAAACTTATTGGTATTGTTTGAACTTTTGGCATCTTTCAGAGATTGATAACCCATGAACATTCCTGAGTATATACTGTAATATTTATTGTCATCCAAATGATTCTCCCAGTTTTTTCGCATAACAAAACTTCTGGTAAATGAAATATAAAATCCAGGCAGTGATGCTAATAGAATCAATGTGGCAAATTTCCAATTATATGAATAAGTAATGTAAGCTGTGAAAATTAAGTTTACGATGATACTCAAGAATTCAGGGATACTGTTTGTAACAGCAACCTGGGCGAAACGACCCTCTCCATTGATCTCTATTCTTTGTCTCAATTCTTCATAATCACTCGAATCAATAAACGGGATGGTAAAATCTTTTTTCTTGCTGAGTTGGTCTGTAAAAACTTGATCGTTTAATCTTCTTTGCATTGAGATGGTGAGTTTGTTGCTCAAGAAACTAAACAATGATTCCAAAAAGGTGAATACGATTAAAAATCCAAATATCGGTAAAATGTATTTTATTACACCAGTTCCGTATGATTCTTGCATACTATTGGCTAGGCGAGCATTGATGATGTTGATAACGTTACTTAAAATAGGGAAGAGAATCAAAACACCAAGTCGGAACATGGTGCCTTTCTTATTAATACTATACACATACTTCAAACACTTAAACGCGACCTTGATATACTCCTTGATTATGTAGATAAATTTCATATATTGTTTAATTATAAGATTAATTTGATAATAAGAAACTAAGGTGTACTAGATATATAACGAACGAAAGAGCCTTGTATTACAATAAAAAATGCGCACTGAGGTTTTTCGCTCGCCACAATGGCCCCAGTGCGCTGTTGGTTAGTACCAACTTGATCCGTCAATACGGATTTTTAATAGGACATTTCGTCCCCATATCGTTAGGGTTACTAGGAACACTTCACTTCACCCTCGAATATTTAAAAAATACCACAATATGCTATATTACACAATAATGACCCACACTCACGAGATAGATCTCCATGGACTAAACATGTCTCAATCCAAACGAATACTGGACAGTCTTTTTGACTGGCTGAAAACTCATAAAACTATACATACACTACACATAGTAGTAGGGGTGGGAAATAGATCTCTTCACGGACCAGTACTTCCGAGTTTTGTCATAAACTATCTCAAAGAAAAGAGTCTAACGGGTGAAAATACAAATGGGGTTATAAAAGTAAAATTACCTCACAAAAAAACATAAAAGTTAATATACTCCCAAGGTCTCAAAAATACTAAAATAAAGAGATGAAATCTAAATATATATTCGTGATAGGTGGAGTTATGTCTGGAGTTGGAAAAGGCATAGCAACGTCATCACTCGGACTTATATTAAAAACCAAAGGCTACAAAGTTAACCTTGTAAAAGCTGACCCCTATTTAAACGTCGACGCAGGCACCATGAACCCAACGGAACATGGTGAAGTTTTTGTTATGAGAGAGGGTTTAGAGACAGATCAAGATATGGGAAACTATGAAAGGTTCTTAAATCAAGATATCTCACAAGCAAACTATATGACTTCAGGTATGGTGTATAAAACAGTTATAGATAGAGAAAGAGCACTTGGATATGGAGGAAAATGTGTTGAAGCTATTCCACATGTGCGAGATGAAATCATAGAGAGATTTAAAAATGCAGCCAAAGAAAACAACAGTGACATAACCATAGTTGAGATTGGTGGAACAATAGGAGATTTTCAAAATGCGATGTTTATGGAGGCGGCTAAAACGATGAAATTAAAAAATCCACAGGATGTAATTGTTATTGTAGTGTCATACCTTCCTACCCCTGGTGCAATTGGTGAGATGAAATCTAAACCAACACAAAGTGCAATTCGAGAACTTAATGGCTATGGTCTGCATCCTGATTTTATAATCGCACGATCTGAAGTCGCATTGGACTATAAAAGAAAAGAGAAAATATCAATTTCATGTAATGTGCCCATAGAAAATGTTATCTCAGCACCTGATATAAAAAGTATATATGACGTACCTGTAAATTTTGAGAAAGATAAAATAGGTGAAAGAGTTTTAAAAAGTTTATCTTTAAAAAATAAAAAACCTGATGCCGAGTCAGTAAAATTATGGTCCGATTGGAAAAATTTTGTTAAAAATATTCATCTCAAAAAAACTAAAAATTTAAGAATAGCCATGATAGGAAAGTACTTTGATACAGGAGATTTCACCTTAACTGATTCATACCTTTCTGTGATGGAGGCTTTAAAATTTGCTGCAACAAAAGCCAAGGCTAGTATAGAAATAGAATGGGTTGATTCAAAAACTATAGAGAAAAATCCTGCTATATTAAAAGAAATATTTAAAAGATCTAATGGGCTTATAGTTCCGGGAGGATTTGGAACTACTGGAGTTGATGGTATATTAAAGTCTATCGAGTATGTAAGAAAAAATAAAATACCGTATCTGGGAATCTGTTATGGTATGCAACTTGCGGTTATAGAGTATGCACAAAATGTTTTAGATTTGAAAGATGCGCATACAGCCGAGATCAATAAAAATGCAACACATAAAATTATTGATATTATGGAAAATCAAAAAGAAAATCTAGTAAAACTGGCTATGGGAGGAAGTATGCGACTCGGATCATTTAAGTGTAAATTATTGAAAGGAAGTATTGTATCTGATTTGTATAAAGCCGACATTGTTACAGAAAGACATCGACATCGATATGAGGTGAATAATGCATATGTTGAGAGCTTGGAAAATAAAGGATTATTATTTTCAGGAAAATCTCTAGATGGAAAATTGATGGAGATGATAGAGTTAGGTAAAGATAAACATCCATTTTTTGTCGCGACGCAATCTCACCCAGAATTTTTATCGAGACCGACTATTTCACATCCGTTGTTTGATGGGTTGGTTAAAAGTATGATTTCTAAGAAATAAAAAAACACCCCCGGACTCCTGTGATTGGAGTCCGGGGATTTGGACCGGTTTTACGTCGATGGCGGAATGATCGTGCCAAGGATCATATTGTACTTGAAACCAATTGGTCGACCGAGGGCATCTGGGGTTGTGGTGAAGTAGGGTGGTTCATAATAGACGACACCCATTTTTCTTCCTTGGCTGACGCCATCTAAAAATTCGGCTTGATATGCTGGAGAGAAGCCACAGACGAGGTTTCTGGATTTGTTCACAAGGTCTGTGACAGTGCGTAACATCCGAAGTAGATATCCAGCGTCGTTTTCGTGTTCTGTGCGATAGACTGCATCTTCCAACATCCTCTTCTCCTCTAAAGGGTCGAAGGTTAGGAGCATTGGCTGATTTTTCCACTCCGAATGGAGTAGGTATTCTTTTAGAAATTTCTCCAGCAATCCATGGATTCCAACAATGTTGGAACCATCGATGACAAAAGGTTCGGGATTGTGCTTTTTAAGGATTTGTACTTGCATGATCTGGTGTAGTTAGTGCTTTGACTCGGCTCGTTGCGAAGTCTTGTAACCCCCAGTATAATCATTTTCCTTTATAAATCAACACAACTTATGCTAAAATATAAAGCATGAAATTCGTAAAAATCTTACTCACTTTGATGATTCTTTTCTTATTATTCGTCGGAGTAAAAGCTATTTCCTCAATGAAAACTGCTGCTGATTCTATTCCAACAAAAGTTGACGATATATCATTTGCACCCCCTCAACCTGTAGAGCCTGAAGTTAAAAAAGTCTCTCATATAAAAACTCCAGATGAGGTTCGTGGTATCTATGTTTCAGCAAATAGTTTTTTATATAAACCATTTCTCGAAAGACTTGACATGATGCTTGACACTACAACGATCAACACTATTGTAGTTGATATTAAGGACGCTCCTGGGACTATCGATTATGATATTGGCTTCGACACACCATGCGTGAAGCCACATATCTCTAATGAAGATTTAAAAGCGAAGCTTGATTATTATCATCAAAAAAATATTTATGTAATCGCTCGTGTTGCAGTGATGCGTGATGAATGTTTTACAAAAAATAATCTTGAGCTGGCAGCAAGCAAAGCTGATGGAACACCATGGAGAGATGGTAAGGGTCATTACTGGTTATCACCTCATGAAGATAAGACCGCACACTATATTGCAGATATATCTAAAGCAGTATACGAATCTGGTTTTGATGAAATACAATTAGATTATGTTCGCTACCCTTCAGATGGTCAGATGAATTTATTAAAATATGAATATACTGATACGATAAATGCATCATCGACAAATACTGAAAAGAGACGAGCAACTTTGAAAAATTTTGTTGGAATTATTCGTAAAGAGTTAGGTGATATTCCACTATCAGCTGATGTGTTTGGTATGGTATTAACAAATAATGATGACTTGACGATCGGGCAACATCTCGATGATTTTTCTGAAAATGTAGATTATATTTCTGGAATGATTTATCCTTCACATTTTCCTGATAATTGGAATGGTATAAAAAAGCCCAACAGTAGTCCATATCAGGTGATCTATGATTCGACGAAACAAGGGTTAGATAGGTTGACTGCACGATATGGAACATCAACTGCAAATAAATATATGCGACCATGGCTACAAGATTTTTCTATCTATGGAGTTGATTATAATCCACCTGAGGTGAAGGCCCAGATCAAAGCGTTGGATGATTTAGGGGTAAAGAGTTTCTTGTTGTGGAATGCTTCGAATCGGTATACGAAGGGGGTGATGGATAAAGGGGTGTAGGGGTTGACAGGGGCATTGACTTTTTTGGGAAATGGAATATTATTTGTGGATCGGGATAATGTTGTCCCGTGTAAAAGAAACTTACAACATGTCAGAACCAAGAATCAAACGGGCTCTTCTGAGCGTTTTTACCAAGGATGAACAATTTAACAATTTGGCCATCCACCTGCGTCGGTCAGGCTATGAGCTTGTTGCATCTGGAGGTACGTACACACATGTGAAAGATGTGTTGCAATTACCTGTTACGGCCGTTTCTGAAATTACCGGTAATGATCCAGTGCTCGGTCATCGTGTTGTCACATTGGCTGAAGAGATCCATGGTGGTCTTTTGGCTGATGAGCATGATCACATGGAAGAACTCAAACGTCTCGATTGGCCATTCATCGACTTTCTGGTATGCACGTTCTACCCATTAGCAAAAACAATGGAAGAAAAGCGTGGAGATCGGAAGGCAATCAACAATATGGTGGATATCGGTGGTCCAGCCATGGTTCGTTCCGCCTGCAAAGGCAAGCGTGTCGTTTTAGTGGATCCTCATGACTATGCCTTCATTACCGACCAAATGCTTCGAGGGCATGGAATTCGTCAGAAAGATCGTAACTGGCTTCGAGCAAAAGCTGCCGCAGTCATCACTGCCTATCAGGCGATGGAAGCCGTGTTTCGTTTCAATGGAACTCGTCCCAAAATGTCGAAAACTGTGCCAGTGTGATGTAGTTCAAATCAACAAAAAAAACGGCGCCAGGACCCTCCTGGTGGCCGTCTTTTCTTTTACAAACTCTTCACCTCATACCTCTTCTCCTCCAACTCTTTCTCTCCAATCACTACCACACTCTTTATATTATTTTTCTCAGCCATCTTCATAATATCTCCAACTTTTTTATTATCATAATTTATCGAAACATTTTTACCTTGCTCACGTAAGTCTGCTGCAACAGTATCAGCATATTCTATAACTTTTTCATCATCAGAAAGTATTCCTAATAACACATCTGTACTACTTACAAACGGAGGTAAAAGATTTCTCGATTCTAAAAATATCCGCATGGGAACATCACCAATACCAAAACCAATTCCTGAAATATTGACATCATCCTTGACAGTCTCAAATAGATCTATGAGATTGGAATATCGACCTCCACCAAACAACGCTCGGTTATTTTCTGGATCTGTGTCATACACTTCAAACACGAGACCAGTATAATAATCAAAACCACGAACTATATTTTGATCAAATTCTATATTTGGAATACCTAAAGCGGTGATTATTTCATTTATATAGTCCAATTCTTTTTTAACTTTCTTATCGTCAATATCTGCTATGTCCTTATAGTCTTTATCGGTAATCTTTTCATATTCTTTTTTAAATTCATCTGAAGATATCTTATCTCTTTTATCTAACAGTCTCTGGAAGGTGAGGGCTTCATTTTCATTAAATTCATAATAATTTTCATAGACAGAATTAAGCAATGCTCGTGAATTTATTTTGATCGTAAAATCGTCAGATGTGGCTTTAAAGTTCAGAAGGATTTGATTTATCAATTTTATAATCTCAATATCATAAAACGTATCATTCTTCACATTCAAAATATCAACGTTCAATTGCCAAAATTCTCGCAGACGCCCTCTTTGTGGTCTTTCATATCGGAAACAGTTTGGAATAGAGTAGTAGCGAAGAGGGAATGACAATTCTCTTTTCTTGGCGGCAACCATACGAGCAAGTGTAGGTGTCATCTCAGGACGAAGAGTTACTTCACGATCTCCACGATCAATAAATGAATATGTTTGATTATTGATAATCTCTTCACTGGTCTTAGCTTTGTAGATCTCTGAATTTTCTAAGAGGGAGGCATTATACTGTTCAAATCCAAAAGACTCTACGGTTTTTCGCCATATATCAAATATATACTCTTGAAAAAAGACATCTCTGGGATAGAAGTCTCGTACGCCTTTATAGTTTTCTGTTTTCAGCTTTTTCATATATTGAATATACCATATTTTTTAATATGATATAATAAACAGTAATCATGTTAGATGTTATATCAATCATCAAAGAATACAGCTATATCGGAATATTTATCATCGTTTTCTTAGAATGTGGAATATTTTTTTTATTACCAGGGGATAGTTTGTTATTCGCGGTTGGAATCATGGCTTCACGAGGATTCCTCTCATTCTATCCAGCGGTTTTTTTTATAGTGTGTGCCGCGATATTGGGCGGTAAGGCAGGCTATTTTATTGGAAAATATTTTGAGCATATTTTTGAGCATAAACACTTTAAAAAAATTTTCCCTAAAAATAAGTTAGATCATGTAAGGGATTTTTTTAAGAAGAATGGAGATAAAACAATATTGTTCTGCCGGTTTGTACCGATTGTTCGAACATTTGCACCGATTGTAGCAGGGTTTTCCGAGATGAAATTTTCTACTTTTTGGAAATATAATGTGTTGGGAGGAATAGTGTGGGGAATATTGATACCAACTTTGGGGTATTTGTTTGGAAATACGTTTCCCTCACTTGAACATAATATCGGGTTGATTTCAATATTGATTGTGGTGCTGAGTGTGTTGCCGTTTGGGGTGAAGTATGTTGCAAATAAGAAAGTGAAAAGTTAGAAGTTCTTTATGAGAAGGTGATATATAATTTTGTGGATATTGGAAAATAAATGTTATAATAAAAACCATGGAACCTAAAGAACAAATACTTTCAAAATTTTCATCATTTTCTAAACAAGATCAAATAGAAATAATTCTCAATAGTTTTATTGATGCCAGAACAATGCTGAGCGATCAAAGTGTTGATATTACCTGGGGCGATATTGCTAAAGGCTTTACGGTTACTGAAGAAGATATATTTGCGTATATTCAGGAACACAAAAGTACGCAACAGTATTCATATACGAAGGATGACTCACACGACGGGGTGTATATCATAGAGGAAAATGGAAAATATAAATATTTTAACCAGGAAAGAGGAATACGATTAAGAGAAAATATTTTTGATTCGTATGATGAGGCCTTGATGGATTTGATTAAGGATAAGATTAAGTTATATACAGATTTAAAGAAATAATAATCTTTTTTTCATATTAAAATAATATATAATCCATAATTTTTTGCAACATTAGCAGCCTAGAGCAGTTAAACCCCTTTTTAAGTTTTGGGGTGAATTGTACTAAATATCAAATTTATATATAATATAATTATGGTATATAAAATAATAATAGGTATCGTAATTTTTATTTCTTTTGCTGGAATACTTGGTTATTCATTTACTAAAAAATATTCAAAATTGGGGGATACATTCATCACACTTTTAAATGAACACAAAATGCAAGAGGCATATGCAATGTTTCGTCCCGAACTACAAAAGGTTATTCCATTTATAGATTTTGAAACAAATTTTAAATTTACATCTAAAGTAGTGGACATATCATGGAATTCAAGAGAGGTTGAAAATAATAAAGCCACAATTAAAGGAAAGTTGATTTTTGAAAACGGAGACAAATTTTCTACGGAAATTATATTTTTTAAAGAAAATAGTCAGTGGAAAATTTTAGAGATAGATATTTCGCCGATTTCCGTAGTTCAAAAAAATATAACTGAATAAATTTCTAATTTGCATAGTAAATTAAAATATGAAAAAAATACTCGCCTCTACACTCGCAATAATTTTAATAGGATTGATATATGTTATGTATATGAAAATGGAAACTGTTAATAATGACAGTAAAGATATCCCTGCATCACTTGAAAGATTTGAAGGAACAACAAATTTTAATGTTGTTTGGGACCAGAATTCTTCTGATGTTATTAAAAATTCAATTTCATACAACTTAACACTTGATAAAAAGTTAGAAGGAACCCTGAAGGTTGATGGGTATCAGTCTTTTAAAAGATATGCAGTTACAGCTAGGCCAATATCCAGTTCTTCAATTGATGTAATTTTCACTGGATTTTTGGATGAAGACGATTTTGAGCCAAGTTCCTATGAACCAACAATAGAAGACGTATTATTTGGGCTTTCTATCGTTGACAATAAGATTATATTTAACAAAAAGTCAGATTGGGTTG
>JAYTDF010000095.1:0-2275 GCA_043736035.1 Candidatus Parcubacteria bacterium | reverse complement strand
TAAAATTCCCCAGCGAATAAAATATATATTTATCTTTATACACTTCTACAGTTTCAACTACATGTGGATGCGCACCAATAATCACATCAGCCCCGGCATCTATCCACTTATGCGCAAGCTCGATTTGTTTTTTACTTGGAGTTACTTGATACTCTATTCCCCAGTGAGGATAGATAACTAAGTAATCCACTTGTGATCTCATCTCTTTTATTTTATCAATAATCAATGCATCATTTGCAAAACCAAATTCATTCCAACCAATAATACCAATACATGTATTTTTTATACAAGTTGAAGTCGCAGTGTAAGCTGGTGTATTACTTGGACTACCAAAATACGTTACAGCATTTTCTGTTAAAATTTTTCTCGTTTGATTTAATCCATCTTGAGCGAAATTTAAAGTGTGATTATTTGCTAAGCTGACTATATCTATTCCAGCTTTCTTAACCGCAGAAGCAACAACAGGATCAAAAGTAAATTGGAAACCAGATATTGCCTTTCCTGAATCTGTTACAAGTTTAGATTTATAAGAAGTAATCGGACCTTCAAGATTTGCAATTGTTAAATCATATTGAGCAATAGTAGTAGCACTTGGACCAAAAATATTTTCATAGCCTATAGCATTTGCCTTTACTCGTACACTGCGATCAAACATCATATCACCTAAAAATAGTACTGAAACTGAAGTAGGTTCTGATTGTGATAGATTTTGAATGTTTTGTATATTGGCAGATCCATTAACAAATGATAATAATAATGCCATAAATGTTGCAATCATTTACTAAGTATACGCCTGAGAAACTATTTTACCACCACAGCCTGATCAGTCACCCCTGGAACTTTGTTTATATTTTCCATCAATTTTTCAGAGGTCCAATATTCATAATTCTTAACACTTAATGGATCATGGACATAAAAACCAACAGGATTAACCACGCTCCCTTTAAAACCTACAAGTAATCGCACATGCTCTCCTCTAAAAGCTTTAACTTCTACACCCTGCGGTGTATTCCACGTATATGGAAGATCTGTATACGAGCTGTAGCCCCAGATAACAACAGGATTTTTTTTATCTATTGCATTCGCCAAAAAACTTGGAGTTATAGCAGTACTTGTAGCGTATTCAGCATTAAGTCCAAAAGATTTTATTGCACTCGCAACCGGCAAACCATATACTCCATATCCCCCATAAGGCTTTCCTTCAATATCAACATATCCAACATACTGTTTCTGAGGATCGTCCCAAATATTTTTTACCCAATCTTTATATGTCGGATTATATCCAAATTTTGTTAAGATTTGAATCTCATTTTTTAAAACTTTTTTAAAAGCCAATGCCATACGAAGTGAAGCTGCCTCGCAACTATTTACATAGGTTTGCTTATAGATTGGTATTTTTAACTTTACGTCCTGATAAACAGTTGAGAATGTTATTGTTGGGGCCGAAGTCGCGACCGTAAGTATATCCTGAGTACTTGTAGACATAGTCGTTGTTGCATCTGCTGAAGCACTTATAGAAATAAGCAATAATAAACACAATAAAGTTTTACGCATATATATCATATACGTGTATTGTAGCATTTTTATTACGTAATATTCTTTCATACGAAAAAGAACGGAATATTTTCCTGCTGGAAAATTTCCTCTCGCTCGGAGCCTAGCTCCTGCGCAAAGCCTTTTTCTCCTTCAATAATATTTGTCACCAAACTAAACATGAGCGATGAAGAAAAAGGCTTGATCGAGTCAGAAGAAAATCCCATCTCACTAGGAGATGGGATTATTCCGGTCTTTTTCGTATGAAAGAATATTTTTGTGCTCTCGGTTGGAATCGAACCAACATTAACGGCTTAGAAGTCCGCAGTTCTATCCATTGAACTACAAGAGCGTATATAATATATAACATTAGTTCGTCGAAGTTGCAACCGTCGTCGAAGCTGTTGTACTAGCAATAATCGGTGCAGAAACCGCTGTTTTAATTAATCTGTTGTATTCTATTCCTTTTTTGTTAAATTCCTCTAATGTCTTATTTAGATTATTAATATCTTTCAAAAACTTTGAGTTATTGCGAGATTTTTCTATGATCTCTGTAGAAGTTGAATTTTGAGCATTATTTTGAGCTTCAAGCCCAATCAATACTATTTCATTTTTAATATAGAAAAAAGTGTAGACACTATATGATACAACAACACAGAGAAATACAAAAAAAGTCAGTAGCAACAAATACCAGTGATAGATTGGATTAATTTTTTTTTTTTGTTTTTTTTTATTATTTTAC
>JAYTDF010000094.1:0-1522 GCA_043736035.1 Candidatus Parcubacteria bacterium | reverse complement strand
GACATTTTCCAAAAGGGTGAGGATATTCACACTGCCGTTGCAAAGCAAGTGTATAAACTAGAATCTCTGGCGGACGTAACTCCAGAGATGCGTCGGCATGCTAAAGCTATAAACTTTGGAATACTGTACGGTATGGGTGTGCAGGCTTTGAAAAGATCTATTGGTGTGAGTGAGTCTGAGGCGCAAGAGTTTTATCTTGCATACTATGCTACGTTCAAAGAACTAGCTAACTATCTGCAAGATTGCAAGATCGATGCAGAGCGAAATGGGTTTACCACAACCTTATTTGGTCGCCGCCGATATTTTCCAGAATTAAAATCTAATATTCCCTTTATCAGAGCATCAGGCGAACGTATGGCTATCAATGCACCGATACAGGGAACCAATGCTGACATGATTAAATTGGCCATGGTTCAGATCGATGAATATATTGCAAAAAATAAATTGGAAGATGATATACACATGTTGGCACCTATTCATGATGAAATTTTGTTTGAAATAAAAAAAGATAAAGAAAGTCACATTAAAAAAATACAAGATATTATGGAACAAGTTCTTTCGACTTGGAATATAAAAACAGAAGTACCTATAGTTACCAATGTAAAAACTGGCGATAGGTGGTAATATAAATTTAACAAAATAATATGCTGTATACATTTTACGGAAATGATATAAAAAAAGTTCTCGGTGCTTCACAAAAGCTCGTTGAAGGTCTCAAAGCAAAACGTGAATTTGCTCAGGTATTTTATTTCTATCCTGAAAATTTCAATAAGGAAAATCTTGAAACTCAACAATCGGCCCAGGGATTATTTTTTGACAAGCATATTTTTGTTTTTAAGAATTTTATCGCTGAGAAAAAAGAGGTGAGAGATTATGTGTTAAGCAATATTGAAAAATTCATCGAGTCGGGCCATCTCTATATCATTCTGGAAAATGAAATTGATGCCAAATATCTTGATAAGATTTCAAAGGTGAAGGGTATAAACCTCAAAGAGTACAAAACAAAAGTTGCTTTTAAAGAAGATGTCTCGACAAAACTGTTTAACCTTGCAGCTCTCATAATGAAAGCGAATAAAACTGGGCAAGATAAAGTAAGTATCATTACTCAGATTGATGATATAAAAAGAAATGGAACTGCCCCTGAAGAATTTTTTGGCATACTCTGGTGGAGGTATAAAAAATACGCGTCAAAAGATAAGGAAAGTATGAAAAGATTGCTCGATATCTATCATGATGGACATGGAGGGGAGGAGGAGATATGGGTCGGGTTGGAGAGGTGGATAATTAGATAATTATATAAATAAATACTTACAATTATCACAAAAAAATGATAAAATTATAGTTGATATGACAAATAACATAAATAAAGTTTTTAAACACCGGCTTTTTAAAATGATTGCAGCATTTATTATAATTTTATCTCTAGGTTGGAGTTTGAAAACTTTATTTATGTTATTTGTCATATCAACTATAATTTTATCATTTTTTTGTGATAATTATATAAATAAATACTTACAATTAT
>JAYTDF010000093.1:0-3264 GCA_043736035.1 Candidatus Parcubacteria bacterium | reverse complement strand
CTCTAGGAGAGAGGTTGAATTCTTGCTATAATATAAGGATATGAATTTTAGACGTACGATTTTTGGTGTTGCCTTGATTTTAATAACATATTTATCTGTTTCTGTAGTTTTTGCTGCGGATTTGGATTGTAATTTACCTGAAAATAGAGAGACTTGTTTAGCCGAATTAGCAAAAACAGAAAACGAAATTTCAGATCTAAGTAAACAACTTTCAGGACTTAAAAATGAAGGTGCTTCTATTTCCCGTGATAAAAAGATATTGGAAAATCAAGCAAAACAAGCCAAACTCAAGATAAAAACCCATGAGCTTTCTATTGCCAAACTCGGTAAGGATATCAAGTCAAAAGAGTCTACCATCACAGGATTACAAGAGCGAATCAATAAAAACAAGATAGGTTTAAATGAGGTTATTCAAAATGCCTACGAAGTTGATAATATTTCGGCAGTAGAAATATTTTTATCAAATCAAAATATATCTGACTTTTTTCGAGATTTAGATGCATATGTATTTATTAACACTAAGATTCGCGAATCTATAGGAATTATTAGTAAGGATAAATCAGTTGAAGAGGTTCAAAAGAAACAACTCGATGAGACACGGTCTAAAGAATATGATTCAAAATATGCAGTTGAGGCAGAGAAAGCTAAGATAGAAAAAATAGATGCAGAAAAAGCAAGACTTTTAAATTTGAATAAAAAAGAGCAAACGTCCTACGGTGCAATTATTGTCGACAAGCAAAAAAAAGCAACTCAGATTCGAAATGCACTCTTTGCTTTGCGTGATTCTGCATCAATAAAGTTCGAGGATGCTGTAGCTTTTGCAAAATCAGCAGGGAATATATCTGGAGTGAGACCGGCCTTTATCTTGGCCATCCTGCAGCAAGAATCAAATCTTGGATCAAATGTTGGATCGTGTTACATGACCAATACGGACACAGGTGCAGGAGTTAAGATTTCTTCAAAAGCGGCCGTGAACAATGTTATGAAGCCATCGCGTGATGTACAACCATTTTTGGCTATCACAAAATCTCTAGGTAAAGATCCATTTACAACTCGGGTTTCTTGTCCTTTTACAACAGGATATGGAGGGGCTATGGGTCCTGCTCAGTTTATACCTTCAACGTGGCAATTGTTTGCCGGACGCATTTCTAAGGCAAAAGGTGGTGCTACTGCTAACCCATGGGCTGCGGCGGACGCCTTTATGGCCTCATCTCTATACCTTGCTGACCTTGGAGCATCAAATGGTACTGCCTCATCAGAGCGCAATGCGGCCTGTCGTTACTACTCAGGTCGTGCATGCGGGTCATCTGACAATACCTTTTATGGAGACCAGGTTATGAAACGTTCTGTAAAGCTTCAGTCTGATATTGATTTAATTCAAAATTAGTGTATAATCGTCAGTATTATGAAGAAAAATATACACCCAACATATTTCCCAGATTCTGAGTTTGTTTGCGCATGTGGAGCAAAATACACTATGGGATCTATAAAAGAAAAAAATACAACTGAAATGTGTTCAGCCTGTCATCCGTTTTATACTGGAAATGAAAGAACAGTTGATACAGCTGGTCGTGTTGAGAAGTTCAAAGCTCGTCAGGCCGCAAGTAAAAAAGTTACAAAATAACTTTTATAATAAAGTCTGTTATACTAAAAGTATACGGCTTTTTTTATTTACTAATACAAAAAAATTATGGAAGATTTAAATTTAGAAGAATTACGAAAAGATTTCAAAACTAGTTTTTTTGCTGGTGAGATTGACCGCTTGAATAAAGAAAAAGAATCTCTAGTTGAAATGATGATTGATCCTGAGATGAAAGAAATGGCCGAGGTTGAGATGACTACTATAGATGAACAAATTCAATTTATGGTAGAAAAGATTAAAGACATTGTCAAAGAGGAAGAAGTTGCTGATCTATATCCAAACGAGTTGGTACTTGAGATACGCGCAGGGGCCGGAGGAGATGAGGCTGCACTTTTTGCTGCAAACCTAGCAAACATGTATAAAGTTTTTTGTGCGGAGCGTGGGTTTAGAGTTGATACACTTGATGCATCAGAAAACGGTATAGGGGGATATAAAGAGGCGGTGTATGAGATACGTGGTTTTGAGGTTTTTAGATATTTTGCATATGAAATAGGAACGCATCGTATTCAACGTATACCAGAAACAGAAAAATCCGGAAGGGTTCATACGTCAACTGCAACTGTTGCGGTATTGCCTATACGAAAGAAAGTTAAATTTCAGATAGATCCGAGCGACCTCGAGATGGAATTTTCTAGAGCAGGTGGTAAAGGGGGGCAAAATGTGAACAAGGTTGAAACCGCTGTACGACTTATACATAAACCGACAGGACTTGATGTTCGATGTACGTCAGAGAGAAGTCAGTTGAAAAATAGAGAGAAGGCTTTGCTTGTTCTACAAGCTAAAGTAGGGGAATTGTATGAAAGAGAAGCTGCTAAAAAGTTTTCAGGCGAAAAGAAATTGCAACTAGGAACAGGAGATAGGTCTGAGAAAATTCGGACATATAATGTATTGCAAGATAGAATAACTGATCATCGATTGAAAGAATCATGGCATGGAATATCGTTGATGTTGGGACAAGGGCAAATAGGAAAAATGATAGACAGAGTAGTTGAGTATTTTGAAGCGGGTGGTGAGGTTAGCTTCGATGATGACGGAGAATTGTATTAATTAATAATTTAATGGTAAAATAATACCCATGAAATGTTTTAAATTTTTAAGTTTAGTTTTATTTTTTTCTAGCACTGTTGTATTTGCCGCCAATCCGTCACAACCTTTTCTGCCATCAGACAATGTGCAGGATCCAAACTGTACACCACTAGACTCTAACTGCTATGTGTTATTGACATCATTTACAAATGAGACAGTGACTGGTTTAGACTATGCAACTTCATCAGGAGTTCTTAGTTTGACTTCAGGATATATAATACCAACAATAGCCTCAACTACTGCGTGGGATGCTGCTGTCGGAGGTGTTTCAACCAGTACACTATTGCAAGATGGAAACTCTTTTGGTACTTCTACGGTTATAGGTAGTAATGATGCCAATGCGTTGATATTTAAAACAAGTGGACTTACTGCTGGGTATATCTCTGCTGATGGTTCGAATGTTTTTTTTGGTCGTGATGCAGGATTGGATGCTACTTACGCGTACAACTCCAACTTCTTGGGTTACTCTGCTGGACAAAATGCCAACAACGCCTACAACTCCAACTTCTTGGGTTACTCTGCAGGACAATATGCCA
>JAYTDF010000092.1:0-7908 GCA_043736035.1 Candidatus Parcubacteria bacterium | reverse complement strand
GCCACGCATACAGGTCACCATTTAGTGCTAGCACGAGAAGCTGTAGGAATGTATAATTAAAACCATGAATAAACTTAAACAAATAGCTCAAGATGTTGGACTATTATTAGTTACCGGTGGAAGTGCATTCCTTCTTTTTTTAGCCTTCTTCTGTGTCATGGCAGGCCCAGGCGTAGCCTTACCCCTAATGTGCAGAGTTCTAGGATACGCCTATTTTCCATTAATTTGTATACACAGTGCCATTGTTTTACTTGTTATAATAGATATACTAATTATATTGCTTAGACCAGAGAAAAGATTATTAAACGGTCGAAGAATACTGTCAGTCATTTTTGCATTAATTGCATTTGTTGCCATTGTATATATTAATTTTGAATTATTCGACAGAAAAAGTAGGTCTAATTATGATGCCGCTGTTCGAATAAGCACCAATGAACCTGAAGAAATATATAAAGGTATTATAGTTACATCAGTAGAGCCATATCATTTAGTCACCCTGCCAATAACAATCAAAGGGTACCTTGATGGAAATGGATGGGTCGCAAACGAAAGCGAAGTTGGAACTGCAGAAGTATTTGATGCTAATGGAAAAAGTATTAGCAATGAAGCGGTCATAATGACGACGAGTAACCCGAAGCAATTTCCTACATTTTTTCAGGCAACTGTCGGTGACAGAGAAACGATGTCACACATCACAACAGAGAACGGGATAATCAAGATTACAAGTCCTAATCTTGTAAATAACGAAGATAAAAAGGTTTTCATTATTCCTGTTAAATTTAAATAAATTTTAAACTTTTCCACCCTATCATAACAATTCAATTTCTAAACAGGTTTTCACGTATTTTGTTTTCTATTTCACGTTTAAATATAATCATATTTATATACAAATTGTAAAAAATAGAAATTACCCAATTTTCACCTTTAACAACTCCCTCCACACCGTCGTATACCGCGGACTCATCATCTGTCTTTTCATGGACCACTCAGTCGATTCTTTTTTATTCGCAGCACTATTCCCTCGCGACTTATCTGGCGTTCCCTGCGATGCTACCACTATCGCATTGGTACCAAATTTTTTATTTATCTTATCCAGTGTATACATGATTTCATTTTTCTCGGAATTTATAAAATCAAAGAATGAATGAGTTGTCGTACTCTCACTTTTCAAATCATAAAAGACCACACCAGCTTTTACATATTGATATGGTTCACCTTTTTTGTTTTTCTCTGTATAACATTTTTTAAATAAATCCGTCGCTATCTTACTCAACACCAAAGTATCATTTGTTGGTTTTGATAATTCGATTGAGGCACGTCCTAGATTTTTATTTGTCGAATGTCGTCCTGTCGTAATGGCAACAGAAAGAGTTCCGGTAACCAATTTTTCCTCTCGTAACTTTTCCGCGCCTCGAGCCACATGGGTTGAGAGCGCTTGGAGTATAAGTTTTGGATCAGTAAGCTTATGTCCAAATGAGCGACTTCGTATCAAGCTTTTTCTTTGCTGACGATTAGTCTCAATATGATTACATATAATACCTTGTAATTCTAAGCAGGTCTTCTGAAGAATGATATTATATTTTTTTCCTATCATTTTATTATCAGCTTCTGCTAAATTGTACGCCGTATATATTCCTATGTCTTGTAACTTATCACCCCAGCCTCGTCCCACACCCCACACATCACCTATAGATGTGGTTTTCATCGATACTATTTTGTCAGGATGATGCCAAAAACACACTGCCGGAATTTTCTTTTCTTTTAAAAGTTTTTTTGTGACATCACTCCCTACCTTGGCCAATGTTTTTGTTTCGGCTATGGACACACGAACTGGAATACCCGTTCCCCTCATAACAGTATGATGTATTTCTTCAGCTAATTTTTGCAGTCGTATTCTTTCATTTTCTATATCTTCGTCATCTGCAACGAGTTCTATAAATGCTTCATCAATGGAATACACCTCAACATTTTCACTAAACTGTTTTATAACTTGCATCACCCTTCGACTCATGTCTCCATACAAACAATAGTTAGATGAAAACACAGCAACTTTATTTTTAGCCAACATGTCGCGTACTTTGAAAAATGGCGTGCCAATACGTATACCTAAACTTTTTACTTCAGGGGTTAGCGAAATAACACAACCATCATTGTTAGATAAAACACAGATCGATCTGTCTTTTAATTCAGGACGGAAAACGCGCTCACATGAACAATAAAAAGCTGAACAATCGATGAGGGCAAATAATTTTATTTTCATCTTAAAATTTTTTATTGTTTTTTAATACTCGTGCTAATCCTGTTACCACACCCCAGACTTGCACCTCTTGCCCTTCAAGAGGAATAATGTTTTCAAAGTCTTCATTCGATGCTTCGAAATAAATGGAGTTGCCTTTTTTACGAAATGTTTTTACAGTGAATTCATTATCAATAGCAGCGATGACAATATCCCCATCCCTTGGTTCTAAATCTTTTCGTACACATAAAATATCTTCAGGTATGATGCCGGAATTTTTCATAGACTGTCCCTCAGCTCGTACATAAAATGAGGTTGATTCGTCGACTTGAAATAAGTCATTGATATCGATAACTCGTTCTATGTAGTCATCTGCAGGTGAGGCAAAACCTGCTTTGACTAAAGACGACGCCAAAGGGATAGGTTTAGATATTGTATTTTTATATTTAATAACGCGCATTGAATATATTGTAAATCTAAATGAACTGTAGTTCACCTAACGGTAAAATGGAAACTGTGGTGTAGTACAACCTGCCCTACCTCAAGATACCCTTGAGAAATTTTGACATTTGTATTAATAAGTATTATAGTATATTAGTACCAAAAAAACGCACCTATGAACAAAACCGACATATCACGAATGGCTCTCTGTTTCCTGCTTATTCTTTCTGTACTCCTTGGCTGTTGCTGGGGAATTTTACTCGCTACGAGTATTACCTATGGTTTGGCAGGGATAGTTTCATTTTTACTACACATTAACAAATTCCATATCAAAAAGTTTAGTCTTCCAGGAATAATCTATTTCTCACTGTGTTTTCTACCTTTTGGATTCTTTATCCTCCTCTGGTCAGCATTTGAAAATAAAAATCCTAGCGTGATTGCCAATTGAATCAATTTTTCTAAAAACAAAATTCCTCAAGATGTACAACCTTGAGGAATTTTTCATTTTATCTGATCTTCTATGCCCGAAAGAGAGATCCAGCATTTATTTTCTGGTTTCTATTTCAACTTACTAAACATATCAATTAACTTATCCAGCTTGGCATTCGCTGAGGACAATTCTCTTTTTAATTGCATAATTGTTGCGTTTGTATCAGTCATTTGTGACAAATTTGTTGGCTGAACAAAGTTATCAGGCGTATCAAAAATAGTCTTATCTTTTCTTCGTACATATGCACCCTCAACAGGTGCTGGTTCTCTCATATTTTTAAAACATGTATCACAAAATACAGGCTTCTTACCATTTGGCTTAAAAGGAACTTCACAAGCCTGGTGGCAGGTGTCACATATTGTTTTATATATAGTTATAGGTCTATCTGTTTTCATTTATAGAGTGTAGCATAGATTAGAAATTATGTAAATGATTTTGTCAAATATGATGCAACTTACACACTCTTATTAAACCAGGGTATAAACATATTTGTCTTTTTTGCATACTCAAAAAAATCTGGATTTTCTTTCATTTTTTTCTCAAGTAATGGTATGCCTGATATTTTTAAAATAAGAATAGTAATAGTTAATGGACCCAAAACAGAAAACCAAACCATGTCTGCTGACAAAGAAATAATCCATATACCCCACCACATAGTTACCTCTCCAAAATAATTTGGATGCCTTGTGTATTTCCACAAACCATCTTTTATCAGCTTACCTTTGTTTTCAGGATTTTTTATAAATACTGCAAGCTGTTTATCTCCTACTGATTCAAAAAAGAATCCAATGATCCAAATCATCAACCCTAAAAAATCTAATATTGTTAAATATGTATTTGAATTTTTGTTAATAACAAGAACAGGCAAAACTATAAGGAATAGAAGTACTCCTTGGAGTATATATACTTGAACGTATGAACGTAAGTAAAACCAGTTACCCCATTCCTGTCTCCAAGCTGCGTATCGATAATCCTCAACCTTTCCTTTGTTTCTTTTATAAATATGATATGCAAGTCGAATACCCCATACACTTACAAGTATTCCAACTAGGACACCTCTCACACTTGATTCAAAATCAGTAATAAAAAATGAAGTCCAAGTAAGCACTATAAAACCTAATCCCCAGGCAATATCGGCAACATCATTTCTTCTTTTAATCAAGGATGCCACAAACCAAAGATTCATATAGCCAAATAAAATTAACAGCAGAGATGTGTAGTATGTCATAAATTAAAATTTTGTAAAAATTAGAAACGTAACTGAAGATACTACTGCGGTTACAAAAGATCCCCAGATCAAATCTACTATGGTTACAGCAATAGGCCAATCTTTCAGCGTTGCAAGATTTGTTAAATCATATGTTGCATAGGTAATAAAACCAAATAACGCTCCCAATAAAATCGCATGTATAATTGAATTTTTTTCTATCGCAGGGTTTATCACAAAGATCAATAATGCAAATATAAATAGTATATAGAAGAGTAAAGCGGCTATCCAATTTATATTGGTTTTAAACAAAAAACCGATCTGCTTTGCATAAAAAGACTTAGCTAAGAAGCCAAGCCAAACACCATCTAGAATCAAAAATAGTGATAATGCCGTAAGATATACTTTTAAAAACATATTTATATTATACCACAATCCATTGTTACTTTAAAAATTACTCTATATTCTGATATACTTAAGCATATGAAAAAAGGTATTCAAGTCACACTAGCTCTACTCATTATTGGGGGTATTGCTTATTATTATCTACATCAGAAATTTACCCCCCCTACTCCTGCTGTAAAGACCGTCCTCGCAACCACAACCCCCGTAGTTCTTGCTGACAACATGTTCGTTGCAGCAACACAAGATGCTGATGCAACTATCCTTGCAAAAGGTGATTTAAATAATGATACGTACGAGGATGCAATTATGGCAGTGGTGTTTTGTGGAGCATCATGTTCTTTAAGTTTAGAAGTTATATTAAATATTGAAAACAGATCAACAAAACCTTTAGACAATATTTCTTTTGATGGCTACAAATCCTCATCCGCCACAAAAAGTGATCTAAGTAAGGTTACAATTGAAAATGGAATTGTCTCTTTAACTGGAAAAGGTTTAGATTGTATTGAGGATTGTACGGAGGAAAAATGGAATGTTGAAAAAACAATACAATATAAGTTAGAAGGGTTGAAAATAGTGAGATTACAAAGTGATTTGACACGATAGTTTAATGGTTATATACTATATTTAGTTCAGGTTTTAAATACCAGTCGACCTTAGCTACATCTTCTAGGACACTATGCGTCTTAAAAGATGTAGCCAATGCAGGCTTCATTACAAAACCAAACACATGAAAAACAGAACCTTAACGAGATTACTTCTTATCGTCTTGATCACCGTTTCCCTCCTCATGTACAAACACAGCATTTCTTGGCCGTACATTGCATTCCTTCATTTTATTGGAGGTCTAGCCGCCTATCGTTTAGTCCTCGGCAACCATGACCATTCCTACCAGGAAAGTCTAAGTGCCGAATGGGGTATGGTCTTTATGGCCGGATTTTTTGGATTCCTCTCACTCTTCGTTGCCTCCTTGCCTGAGATTGAATTCGAAGAGTGGGACAATGTCCACGATGATGAATAGGCTCGTCAGCAAAAAACACAGCCCGTAGTTGCCATCCCAGGCATCTGCGGTGTTTTTTTATTAACGACGTAGAGTGAGAGAAACAAAAGTAAAAAACTTTTGTTTCCGAACCGAGGAAGTTAACGGTAAATACCTCGGAGCTTTGCTCCGGCACATAAACAAACAAAGTTTGTTTATGTGCTACCTCGATACACTGTATCGGGGAGGTATTTATTGCCAAGTTGTAGTAAAAATGGTATTTTGTCAGCAGTACGCAATTTTGAAAATATGAAAACCTTTACCAGAACAAATCTAGATTCACTCCTACCTCCATGTTCAACTTGTGCAGTTCTGTATCCATATGACCGGGCAACCAATTCTGTGCTTATGGTTGATGATCCCACTCTTGGACTGACTGGCTATATGTTTCAAGACCTTGGCAATGATATTACAATCAAGGAAAAAGCTATGCAGAACTTCAGAGCATATTCCAATGTAATAGTCGTGGAAACTAATCCATTATGCCCTGAAGTTATGCAAAGTGTAACAGGTGATCAATCTAATCCTCAATCAACGTGGAAGTTCGTGATCATTCCTCAGAATTTTCGCACACCGCCGGAATCAGAAATCGTTCCAAGAAATATGAGATGGTATCACAAAAATGTCATTCCATGGAGCAGAATGCTCTGCAACGCAGAAAAAGAATTCCTGATGGAGTTCATGGGTGTAGAATAATCCCAAACATCAAAAGCGCGGACCCATCTCGGGACCGCGCTTTTTTCTTTGTCTGCCTCGCTTCTAAACCCGAAAGAAAAAGAGCTTAGACTTTTTCGTCTAAGCGGTTTTTTCTTAAGGGTTTTCTTAAAATTTCCAACCCTTCATAACCTCAATCTCTTTGGTTTGTGTATCTATAATCTGCTTCGCTAATTCGTATGTACTATCTAATGCAGGGTGGCTATTAGTAATTGTTAAACCATTTTCTTTACTACTGTTCGCCTTGCTAATTTGATCAAGTATTTCAATATAATCTTTAGAAATATCTATAGCCTTTTGATGATGTACGATCATATCTTTTGTATATTTTTTTGCCAACTCGTCTCCTTTAAGATCAGCGGTTGTAGTTGCATGCATACTCATCGACACTGTAGGAGCATATTCCATTCCCAAGTATTCTCGATAGATATTTTTCATTTTTGATATTTCAAATGTTTGAGTATCTACTACATTTGCAGCAAAAATTCTTACTTGTCCATTGGTAATATCTAAATTATTCATAATTTTAATTGAAGAATCAACTGCATCTTGATGATGCGGTATCATTTCATTTAAAAATGCTTTTACAACAGCTGCTTCATCTCCAGTTTTAGCAACCTTAGTAAATGTATTCGTAGACATGTTTTTATATAGGATTATACCTAGGGCAATTAATACAAAAAGTATTATTGTTATTATCATTTTTTTCATGTATTATAGTATAACACACAGGCTGAGATGGCGGAATGGTAGACGCACGCGACTCAAAATCGCGCAGGGCAACCTAGTGAGGGTTCAAGTCCCTCTCTCAGCACAGTATTATCATTATAAATTAATAAAAATACGTAGTATTTTTGGGACTTGAAAAGCTTTGCTGTATTTTTGAAGAATCTTAGATTCTGAAAAAATAGCAAAGGTATACTGATCCCGTAGGGATCGAGTCCCTCTCTCAGCACAATGCACTATTCTAAACCTAGGGTTATTACTGTTTTAGGTCCTACAGCCATTGGTAAATCAGACCTTGCTGTATCTATTTCTCTATGGTTAAACAAAATACACAATATTAATTGTGAAATTATTTCGGCTGATTCAAGACAAATTTATAGAGGACTAGATTTGGGAACAGGTAAAATTACCAAAGATGAAATGAAAGGTGTTCCTCATCATATGTTAGATGTATTAAATCCAGATCAAGACTATTCTGTTTTTCAATACACTCAAGACGCCAATAAAATTATCGACGATTTACACTCAAGAAATATCCTCCCAATAATCTGCGGTGGTACTGGTTTATACATCAATGCTCTCCTTTTCGAAACTGCTGGGGCACCTGCAAAACAAAATCCAGAATTAAGAGAAAAATTAGAAAGAGAGAGTTT
>JAYTDF010000091.1:0-6691 GCA_043736035.1 Candidatus Parcubacteria bacterium | reverse complement strand
GATTTATCGCAACAGGATTATCACTATTAGTACCTAAACTTGCAGCGAAAGCTATCGACACTGGAAATTTTTTTAGTTGGTCACCAACACTCACTACACTTGTTATAATTGCAGCGTCTGCATTTATTGTAATTATTATTCAAATTTTCACCTCAAACTATTTATCTGAAAAAGTTGCACTTGATTTGAGGAATCAATTGATAAAAAAAATATCTCAACAATCATTTCAATATATTGACGAATCAACGCCTGGGCAATTACAAACTATTTTTACCTCTGACATCGAGGCTGTGAAGGCGATTATTGTACAAGGTTTTGTAACATTACTCAGCGCACTTTTAACACTTATCGGTGCTATTATTTTTTTACTGAATACAAATCTTCGTTTAGCACTTTACACCATCAGTATTATTCCACTTTTGGCTATAGCGTTTGCATTGATCTTTGGCTCCATCGGAAAACTTTTTCAGGCAGCACAAGAAAATATTCAAAGTATTTACGCAAATATAAATGAAACAATTACTGGATCTGCTTTGATTCGGGTATTGCATGGTGGTTTTGAGGAGGTAAAAAAGTTTAAGGTTGTTAATGAGAAGGCAAGAGAAATAGGGTTTTCAATTGTAAAAGGATTTGCGCTTTTGATACCGATTGTTGTATTGCTGGCCAATAGTGCTAACTTGATAATTATTTGGTTTGGTGGAAATCAGGTAGTTAACGGAACAATGAGCTTGGGAGATTTTTCTGCATTTCTTTCATACTCAGCAATGTTTTTTTGGCCAATATTTGTATTAGGATTTGTGGGTCCGGCAATCTCTCGTGGACTTGTATCATTAAAAAGAATTAATGAAGTAATAGCTGCACCAATTCGTGAAGAGTCTGGAACGTACGAAGGTGATATACAAGGAGATATAGAATTTAAAAATGTTTCTTTAACATATAAAACCGAAAATGGATCAGAAAAAAATGTTCTTAAAAATATTTCATTCAAGATCAAAGCTAAAACTAAAAATGCTATCGTTGGTCCAACGGCAGCAGGTAAGTCACAATTGTTTTATCTGATGTCAGGTTTGATAGTACCAACTGAAGGAGAAATTTTAATAGATAACCGACCACTTTCTCAGTATAAAATAAGTAGTCTATTAAAACACATCGGACTTGTTTTTCAAGACAGTATTTTGTTTAACACCTCTTTTAGAGAAAATGTTGCGTTTACTACAGATTCAGAAAGTAACAGAGAGATTTTTAATAAAGCGATTGAAACTGCAGAACTCTCACAACTCGTAAAAGAATTGCCAGACGGACTAGAAACAATGGTCTCAGAACGTGGAACAAGCTTGTCGGGTGGGCAAAAACAGAGGCTGATGCTCGCTCGAGCATTGGCGGTTAATCCACAAATACTTTTACTTGATGATTTTACTGCACGAGTGGATCAAAATACTGAATCACTCATTTTAGGAAATGTGTCAAAAAATTTCCCAGAAGTAACTCTGGTTTCAATTACACAAAAAATTGAACCAATAAAAAATTATGAGCAAATTATTGTATTGATGGAAGGTGAGATAATCGGCACAGGAACACATCAGCAGTTATTAAAAGAATCATTTGAATACAAGCAAATATTTGAATCACAAATGTCGACAGACACAATAAAATCATAAAACATATGGCACAAATTTACTCACTTGAAAAAAAAGAATCAAACAGTACAACACCTTTAGGTGCCAAAGTTTCAACTGGCGATTTTTTCTCATACCTCAAAGAAGATAAATCAAAATTAATTTTTGCTTTTATATTTATTTTTATGAATTCAGCTGCCAATACCGTTTCACCGTTCTTGGTATCCAAAGCAATCGATACATATATTAGCGTGGGTAATGTAGGCGGTTTGGTAAACATTATTTTAATATTGGCCGGAGTTGCTACAATAACAATTGCCACAGGATATGCTCAAGGAATGCTCATAGGTCGTATATCACAAAGAACATTATATAGACTAAAAGAAGGATTGTTTGCAAAGTTACAATCACTGCCGACCGCCTTTTTTAACCAAAATAAGGCAGGTGATTTGATGAGTCGTATTAATAATGATACTGACAAAATAAATCAATTTTTGTCACAATGGATTGGACAGTTTATAGGGGTTATGTTTTCACTCTTTGGAGTTATTTGTTTCAGTTTATATTTGAACTGGAAATTATCACTCGTGATGATGTCAATGGTTGTATGTATCTATATAATAACTTTTCTATTTTCCCCAAAAATTAGAAAAGAAAATAAAAAAAATCTAGAGGCCAATTCTGATTTCTCTGCCGCATTACAAGAAAACCTGACTAACTTCAGAGTTGTGACAGCATATTCAAAAAGAGACTATTTAGAAAATCATTTAGAAAAAACAAATAATGCGACATTTAAATCAGCATTACGTGCAGGATTTGCCAATAGAGTCTTTGAACCATCATATGAATTTTTTGGAGCGATAGCATTAATACTCGTACTGTCATATGGATTTCACCTCATCTCTATTGGTGGAGCTACAGTCGGTGTATTGATTGCCTTCGTTGCATATACACAAAGGTTTTATGATCCTATGAAAACACTGGCTACAGCATTTGGTGCGATTCAACTTGCTTCTGCTGCTTGGGTGCGACTGCGAGAGGTACTTTCATTAGAGAACAATTTGAAAACAGAAAACCAAAAAGGTGACGAAAATGGAAAACCAAAATTACGCCTAGAGTTAAAAAATGTATCATTTTCATATGATGATAAAAATATGGTTATTGAAAATGCCAACCTTTCTTTCGAGCCAGGAAAAACATATGCACTTGTTGGACCAACAGGAGGAGGTAAGTCAACACTTGCGTCCATCATGGCTCACTTGTATGATCCAACGTCAGGTGTTGTGTACCTGAATGGGAAAGATATAACAATTTATTCACAGGAGGAAACCGCCAGAGAAATAAGTGTTATTTTGCAAGATCCAATATTGTTTACCGGAACGGTAGCTGAAAATATTTTATATGCTAATACTGATTTTACCAGTGTGTCGATTGATGACTTGAATCGAATTCTTGAGCATAAAGGATTTAAGGATGTTATTAAAAGATTTGAAAATGGGTTATCGACTACTATTAAGCAAAATGGGGCAGGGTTGAGTATTGGACAAAAGCAATTGATCTCGTTTATGAGAGCGATACTAAGAGAACCTAAATTACTTATCTTGGATGAGGCTACAGCAAATATTGATACAGTGACTGAAGCGATTTTAAATAAAACACTGGAAGCATTGCCACCAGAGACAACAAAGATTATCATTGCACACCGATTGAACACTATTAAAGATGCTGATGAGATTATGTTTGTGAATGGACACCATGTAACTCCAGCAGGGAGTTATGATCAGGCGATTGAGATGATTACTGCAGCGAGAAGGAGTAGTTAGGTTTCTTTATAAAAAATTCAGTGTTTCTTTATCTTTTCTTTATGAAAACTTTACGGATGTTTTTGTATGATTGAATGATGAAAAATGACTCATTATCTCAATATTTTGTTTATATTGACGAATCGAATATCTCAACAAACCTTGGCCACAGTGCATATTCCTGTGTATTTGTTTTGTGTATCAATAAGGACGATATTGAAAAAGAGCTCAATATAACATATCTTCACTGGGTAGACATGCCTTGGAAATTGAGAATAAAATTTGCTGAAAAAATAAAAAATTTAGATTTCGTGTGCAAGTGCACAATATTTAAAAATCCTATAAATCAGGAAGTTGTTCTGACAGATTTTATATCAAATATCATTAATAATGACTTATTTGTTTCTAAGATTACGGTGGATGGAAAAAAACCAAAACATTATATTAGTCGACTTAAAAAGAAATTAAGAAAACAAGGTGTTATTTTTGATAAATTATTATTCACCAACGATAAAAGCGAATCATTTCTAAGGTTGGCTGATTTTATTGCTGGTCTGATTAGGTCTTATATTGATAATAAAAATGAGAGCAATGAATACATGTTTGACATTTTGAAGCGCAAAATAAAAATACCCAATTAAGGATATTTTTATTCCATGCGACAGGGCGCCAGCAGGTGGTTAAGGACTGAAAGTCCAGAAGGCTTAAGGGCCTTCTGTCCCACCATTAGCTTGTTATGAATATAGTATAGCATGGGTGTCAATGGTCTCATGTGCGGGTCTAACATTGTATGGGTACATGGTCTTAAATCATATAAAAAAAATACCTCCCTGAGTGCTACACATCAAGGTATTGATCTATTAACTCCTCTTTTATATTTTTGTCAATAGAACCGTAATGGTTAACCAACCAAAAACACCCCGATCTCTCAGGGTGTTTTCACGTGCATTATCTTTTGATAATTGTTATCTATTTACCTAAAACGGCAAATAGATAGAATACTCAGCAGAAGTTTGTGTATTACCACTAACATCAGTTGCTTGTAATATCACGTGATATGGAGTAGTTGAAGCAACCACTGGCAATTCAAATGAATGATTTGTCTTTAATGATCCATTACTCATACTTTGTGTTGTAGAAGCATTAACATTAACTGTTGATGTTCCATAAAACAATTTTGAAGTAGATGGCTCATTTGTTTTCCAACTAATAAGTAATTTATTTAAACTGATTGTAGTTAAAATGTTACTTATAATTGGAGCAGTCAAATCAGAGTTAGAAGTTGTTGTGAATGTTACAGCGTTTGATACGGTTACATTTCCAGCACGATCACGAACTGCGAGTACTGCATAATATGTTGTACTTGACATTAAGTTGTTAATAGTAACTTCACCATTCTTACTCAAAAAGGTGTTATCAACTACTGTTTGACCATTGGTTGCATACACACTATTAAGTAAATTACCATTTGTTGTAGTAGTTGCCTTTACAACGTTTGGAGTAGTTGTTGCGTAGAATACTACAGCTCTTACATTTTCGTTTGTTGACCACTTAATCTCTACCTTGTCAGTAGAAGGATTAACATTGAAGGAATTAATAACAGGAGCTATCATATCAGTTGTGGTTGCTGGACGATAATCCCATTTCTTGAAAATACCGTATGGTATTTTACAATTTGCATCAATTTCAAGTTCACCTTTAGTTTCTTTCCAACCATGTTTTATAAATTGACCGAAAGCTTTAACGCAATAATGCTTCTCATCAATATTCCTATCATCTTTATGTTTACTCGCGTTATTTTCTTTTGCAAAGCCTAAAACTGGAGTTAAGGTAAGTGCAAGTAAGAGAGCAAAACTTGTAACAGCTTTAGCTTTTGTATTATGTAATGTTTTCATATATTTATTTTAGGTTTAAAGTAGGGATTATTGATAAAATATAAAATATTTGCACCTATCTTTTTTCCTACGTTTTTTATGACGGGTGAGCGAGCTTGCTCTTACATGGGATGCATAATGTGATATATTAGGTATATCTACATTATATATGTAAGAGTGGACCAATGTGTCCGTCATAACCTATGAAGCAACAAGATATCATTACAAAAGAATTTAACGAGCTATATGAATCCCAAACGGATGCTCTATTCAGATATTGCTTCTTTCGTATGAGTGACCGAGAACAGGCTAAAGATATCATCCAAGAGGCGTTTACTAGGGTATGGGATACACAACGTAGAGGAGTCGAGGTTAAAAATTTGCGAGCACTTTTATTTAAAATAACCTCAAATCTCATTATCGATTGGTATAGAAAGAAGAAGGCCGTGTCCTTGGACAGCATGATGGAAGCAAATGAAGGCGATCAGGGGCTCCAGGTATCGGATGACAGTTTTGAGCAGATTGAGATTCAGTCGGAAGGAAAAATGCTCATCCAATATATCGGGACCCTGGAAACCACCTATCAGCAAGTTGTATATCTCAGGTTTGTCGATGACCTTTCGCCGAAAGAGATTGCAGAAATAGTAAGTCTCTCAGTCAATGTTGTGTCTGTACGAATAAATAGAGGTATAGAAATTTTAAAGAAAAAATATGAAAAATAGCGAATTACAAAAAGGAATAAAAGATATACAAGATATCAAATTATCATCTGATGAAAAGATGAATCTATTTGCATACCTTGATGTGTATACCAAAGAACATCCTGTAAATATTGCTCCAAAGGTTTCTATGTGGACGGGGTTATTTGTGCACTACAGATATTCATATATGGTAGCTGTTCTATTGCTATGTATTCTTGTAGGAGGAACAGTAACCTATGCAGCTGAAAGTTCATTACCGGGAGATGCTTTGTATACTGTTAAGATTTATTTTAACGAACCGGTAAAAAGTATTACAAAAGTAACACCAGAAGCAAAAGCAAGGTTTGAGGAAGAAAAAGTCATTAAAAGACTTGATGAGGTACAACAGCTCGTAAAGACGGGAAGATTTGATGATCAGAAGCGTATACAGGTTGAGAATGAAGTTGAAAAAAGTGTAAAATCGCTTAACATAACAGATACAAAAAAAGAAAGTAAGAAAAATATCAACAAAAATTTAACTTCAACTGATATTTTTAGAAAAGATCTAGATAGTCGTTTTCAGAATATAAAAGAGGAGAATATGCAACTCAAATTAGATATACTAAAAAAAAATGACAATAATGATCAAGTAGAAAAATTTGAAAAGAAAATAACGCGAGTAAACATAAAGATGATAGGAATATTGATGAGAAGCATTA
>JAYTDF010000090.1:0-8531 GCA_043736035.1 Candidatus Parcubacteria bacterium | reverse complement strand
ATTATTCAACAAAGTCTATTCAAATAATAATCAAATTATTTTATGAAAATAATCGAGATGTGTTGAACTTATTTATACGAGAACATAAAGATGGATTATCTTACATTGATATATTATTACTTTATCTATCGAAGGAATACCACATTCTCACATTCGACGAAAAGCTTAAAAAGAGAATAAAGGAAACTGGTGGCAAATTAGTAAATTAATTAAATACACAATCATGAAAACAAAGAAGTTGAAAATGGTTATATATAAAACCAAGAAAATCAAAGAAATGGTCAATAAAGGATTTTGAGGTAGGATATTTTAAAGGTGGAAAAAATTTAAGTAGAGATGTAGATAAAATCGTCTACGACCTATAAAGAAAACTGGGTGCCAAACAAATGGCACCCGAGAGTGAGAAAAAAGGCTTTCAGGAAATTAAGAATCTGCCCCTTTGCTTGCACTCCAACCAAAGGAATTTGTGGCGAAACCTGTCTGCAGCTTGGTTGATTGCATGAAGTTGATCATAAAGAGCTTCTTCTTCGTGCTTTAAGTATCGATGCCAAGCAACCCAGTCTTGTGGATCTTGAGGATTTGAATTGGTGGTTATGGTTTTCACCACTTGGGCAGCTCGAATTCGTAACCTGTCGTATCTGATGTGCAATCTCGCAATCCGTGAATCTCGAGAGAAATAAAAGAACAATGATTTTAATTTCATGATGTTGTTAGGTTTGACATATGTACATTACACCCAATCTAAAATACAGTCAACAAAAAAAACACCCTCTCGGGCGTTCCTTAAACTAACTAGTTAATCTCCTCAATCTTCACCGCAAAGTATGGTTGTCTGTGACCATTTTTAACAAAATATTTAGATTTTTGTTTGAATTTTCCTACAACAATCTTAGCAGCTCTATCAATCTCTTTAATAGTTGCAGTAACTTTAGATCCTACAATAGTTGGAGCTCCAAGAGTCAAAGTTGTTCCATCATCTTTCAAAAGAACCATATCAAATGATACAGAATCACCTACTTTATACTCTTCTCTTGATTCTTGTAAAAGTTTCTCGATCTTTACAGTATCTCCTACTTGCACACGATATTGCTTACCACCTGTTTTAATAACAGCTTGTGGCCCTGTGTTTTTCTCTTTAATTTCTTTAATTGTTGGCATAGTTCCTAAATAGTAACCTATTCTAAGCCTAAAAGCAAGAGCTTTCTCTAGATAATCGGGTTCTTCTTACTCAACAAAAACACTGACAGCATAGGCATCACCATACAGGTCAAATAGCCTAGATTCCCTTGGAAAAAAAGCTCAAACGGCTTATCTAGGTTAAATATGTCCTTATCAGGCAATATATGGAAGCAAATCCCGATAGTAAGGAGAACTATACCCAAAGACAGCAGCACTGACTCACCTATTCCTTTAATATTTTGATGTGATTTATAATTATCAACAATTCGCATCAAGGCAATATACACAGGAATCAAAATCAAAAGAAACACTATGAGATTATTTATAAAAATATTTTGACCAAAAAGAGTATTGATTTTATCTGCTCCAACATATTCAATAATTGATTTGTAAATAATCATTGTTGGATAGGCCATCACAATGATTTTAAATAAATGACCTTTGCCTTTGAGAAATGAAAGAAGAATTAATACGACGAGTACGATATAGAGCGTTAAATATTGCATGTGTATATTGTAGCAAATAATTTTATTTATTTCATTCCGTTTCAGTCCTCGAGACATTTTCTAGGAAAATATCTCTGCGAAGCGCTTTGTCTAGGACAAAGTGTCATTACATAAATAAAATTAGTAGCCTAGATCAGATAATTCCTTCACGATCTTCTTCATCTCTCCACCCATTTTTTTCGGCATATCAACACGTAACGTAATATGCATATCATCTCTCCTCTTCGTATCAACAAACCCCCCTTTCTCTTTCGCTCGTAAAATATCACCCGTATTTGACCCGTGAGGAATAGTCAATGTAAAATCACTATCATATGAATTAACTTTTATGTCGCCTCCCCCAATAGCTACAGACAATGGAATATGCAAACTCATATATACTTTTGTCCTATCTTTTCTAAAAATTGGATCAGCTTTCACACTAATCTGCACATAGAGATTTCCATCCACCCCTCCTGCAATTGATTCTCCTCTGCCAACAACACGAAGTTGTTCACCACTTTCAATACCTGACGGAATATGAATTGTAATATTTTCTTTTTCCTTTACCACTCCGGCCCCATGGCAGGTCTTACATTTATTTGTTGGAATTTTTCCAGTTCCTTCACAATACTCACAGATATACTGTTGTTCTATATTTCCCAAAATAGTTCTTTGTACTTTTGTTTGAAATCCATTTCCGTCACAATGAGAACATTTTTTTAAATCAGTACCTTTTGCACCATGACAAGTAGAACATGTTTTTTGCCTATTGTATTCAATAGCCTTATCAACACCAAGTACAGATTCTTTGAAAGATAGTTGAATATTTATCATAATATCCTCACCTTTTTTTTGCTGAGCCTGTCTACCCCGACCACGACCTTGACCAAAGAAAGATCCAAACATATCGCCAAGGTCAAAATCAAAGCTTTGACCACCTTGTCCAGAAAATCCAGAGAAATCAAAACCTTCGAATCCTTGACTACCACTTTGCCCTCCTCCCATATTGGTACCTGCAGATCCAAATCTATCGTATTGCTCTCTTTTTGATTTGTCTGACAAAGTTGAATACGCCTCATTGATCTCTTTAAACTTTTCATCTTTTCCTCCGGTCTTATCAGGATGATGTTCAAGTGCGAGTTTACGGAAGGCTTTTTTTATCTCTTCAGGTGAAGCATTTTTATCAACCCCTAATGTTTTATAATAATCTTTATTCATATTTTTTATATACTATCATATATGTCAAATTTATTTCAGTTTACATTCAAATTATTTTCGAATTATTTTTTAGGCATATATGCCAACGGATCAAGGTAGGCTGTTACCGCAGCCACAGGCATAGTCAAGTTCACACCAGGGCATGATGCAGAGGGGCGAGATATGGCATTTACCGCGTCAGCTGGGTACATACTTACATGAAGATGTGGTCCTGTTGAGTAGCCTGTATTTCCGGAAAACCCAACTACATCACCAGCCCTAACAGCAGCTCCAACAGACATATTATGCTGTGATAAGTGACCATATGTTGAAGCTAGTCCATTATTATATTTTATCAGTATCCATTTACCAAATGATACACCCCTGCATTGTGCATCAGTATCACCTTGAGCTACCAATACCCCATCTCCTAGAGCTAATACTGGCGTACCGATCTTTGCACCGAAATCAGTACCGTTATGCGACCCTGAGGCGTACAGACGCTTATTTACGCCAGCACCGGATCCAAATTGCTGTGTAATACGAACAACTTCAAACGGCCATCCCAACACTGACGAACCTGATTTAGGAATAGAACTTGGGTCTAAGACATATTTCAATTTTTTTTCATAATCAAACATTTCTTTTTCAAAAGCTTCCTTTTGCTTTTTTCTATCTGCTAAAATTTTCTTAAAATTACTTTCTTGATTTTTTGTAAGTATCAACTCTTTTGCTTGAACATCTTTTACAATACTCAACGAACTTTGTTTTGTTTTTAATTTTTGTTTTTCTTTTTCTAAATCTTCTTTTTTAATTTGTTCTTCCGTTTTGTTAACCTCTAAACCTTTCTTTACCTCAAATATTTGATTAATACTATTTTGAATATTTTCCTGAATATTTTTTAACACTTCAATTTCTTTCATCGAAGCTAATATATTTTTGTCAGCTAAAAAATTTTCAATAATACTTACACCATCAAGTTTATACTGATTGACAATACTTTCTTGAATACCTCCCCTAAGTCGTGCTATTTTTTCTTCATTACCAACAATAGCATTGGATAATTTAGTAATTTCAAAACTTGTTTTATCGATAGAACTTTGACTCTTTTTTACATCTAAACTAATAGACTTCACCTGATTATCAAGAGTTTTAATATAGTTGTTAAGCGTCTGAGCTTCCTTTGAAGATTTATCGGCAAGATCAGCATAGACCTTAATTTCACCATCAAGTTTTTTGATCAGTTCTGTTCGCTCATTTATTTTTTGCTGTAACTGATCTGCAGTATCTTCAGCAAAGATACAGTTAGTTGAAAATCCAATACACAATATACTTATCAATAATAAAAAACCTATTTTCGAAATTCGTTTCATATAGGGTCTATTATAGCATTTTTTACATATTAATGACGTAGAGTGAGTGAAATACATGCGTTATTTCATGTATTTCCGAACCGAGGAATTAACAATCACCACCTCGAAGCACAGCCTAGGGTGGTGATTACTTACGTCTTATTAGTTTGGGTTTTCCACCGTATGAGTCAAGCTCTATTTCAACCTTATCTCCCACATAGATTCTAATTCTATTGTATTTCATTTTACCAGACATATAGGCAAGTAAGACTGCACCATCCTCAAGTTGCACACGAAAATGAGTATCAGGTAATGATTCTATCACTATACCGTTTAGGATTATTTTGCCTTCCTTATCTTGATTTGACATATAGGTGCTTATAGTAGCATAGTTTTAAAATAACGTAAACATCAAATCAAAAATTTTTCTTTCAACATCATTTACATTCACTTCAACAACTTCTCCGGTTTGACGGTTTTTTATTTCAACAGAATCTTTGGCCAAGCTTTTGTCGCCTATAATAATTTGCAAAGGAATGCCATATAGATTAGCATCAGCCATTTTAAGACCTGCACCAAGATTTCTGTCATCAAATAGTATTTCATATTTATCTTTCAATAGATTGTACAGTTTCTCAGACTCAAGATGCACCCTATCATCACGGTCTTTAAATAGTGATACAATTTCTATTTGATATGGGGAAATATTTTTTGGCCATACAAGTCCTTTATCATCAGCATATTTCTCAACAATCACACCCATTACCCGAGTAATACCAATCCCATATGAGCCTAAAATAACTGGCTTATTTGTACCATCATTGTCCATGAAAAATAACCCCATTTTCTCCGACTTATCTCCACCAAAAGAAAATATATTTCCAACTTCTGCTGTTTTGGCTTGCTCAAGAGTAGTTTTATCAACACATGACTCCTCAATGGCCTCTTCATTATATGCAATATTTTTTTCCCTATCAATGTAAACTATATCTTCCCCTGCATCACATATAGTCTGAAATTCATGAGAAATATTTTTTGTAAACACTCCACCTGAAGCCACTGTAACAAAAGTATCCTCCCCTAGACCAACTCGTTTATAGAAATTCATATATGAATTAATCATATTATTGTAAAATAAACTATGCTCTTCTTCATTTTTTGAATATGAATATAAGTCTTTCATAACAAATTCACGCCCCCGCATAATACCACTTTTGGCACGGAGTTCATTTCTAAATTTTGTTTGAAATTGATACGTATAGATCGGAAGGTCTTTATATGATGTTATAAAATTTTTCATCATATCAGTAATAGGCTCCTCATGAGACCAGGCGAAACCAACCTCCGTACCGTTTTTCAGTTGAGTTTTAAACCAGATATCAACATTCGTATCAGCCCACCTATCAGTCACCTCCCAAGTTTCTTTCTTTTGCAGTGATGACATGATCATTTCTTGACCTTCTTGAGTATTCATTTCTTCTCGAGCTATTTTTTTTATATTTTCCAATACTCGAATACCAAAAGGCATATAACTATAAACCCCAGCCATTTCTTTATGAACATATCCTGCCTTGATCAGGATCTGTGCATTTTTAGCCAACTCATCTTTTGGGTATTCCTTTCGAGTTTTAGTGAATATATTTGTATGACGCATATGATGATACTATCACAAAAGTTACTTAACCTCCACGCTTATATGGTCAATATCCGACACCTTCGTTACCCAAAATGGCGAGTAGCTTATATTCATAGTTATATTCTTAGCTATATCGTTTTTAATTTTTTTCATTGTTTCTTTAGAAAATCCTTTGAATGTTCCTGCAACTTTGTCTTTTTTAACTATTGGCTTGATCTCTATTGTTACATTTTTAAAAGAAACAGGTTGTCCTGTCACAGCATCAAGTTCTAATTGATAGTCATCGATATTGATTTGATATTCTATAAGATCTGATACAGGTTTAAGTGAAGTTACATAATCTTGTAAAATTTTACTATGCACAAACAATATTTTTTCAAAATCTTTTTTATCAATCACAACAAGTGCAGTTTGATTTATATTTTTATCATAGATATAGTTTTTCTTAAGTGAAATAAAATTTTCAGGAATCAACGATAATATATCTTCACTTGGGTTATTTGATTCAGTACCTGTCGCATTATCAGTATTTTGATCAACTGCTGTTTGAATTGAATTAACATAGTCAGTAGCATAAAATGTATCATAGATACTGGTACCTTTAAATCCAATAACTTTATATTTGAATTCTGTTGATGTGCTTGTAGCCTTACCTGTTGGTTTGACAGTAACTATTGAATCTAGATAATACATTTTACCTTTTACGTCAAACCGAGTGTCTTTAATTATTTGAACAGCAGCACTACTTTCATTTACAAGCTTAACCTTGATCGAAGTAAATGGACTTGTTGTAGAGGTATTTAAGTTATAATAATCTCCCTTTGTTGCAGCTGTCTCTAATGTTGAAGTAGACTCCGGAACGATTGGGGCAAAAATATTCCTATTCTTAGTTTCATTATTATATATCAAATTGTATGACAATGTTGAAGCAAGATTTTGATTCTTTTCAGATAAGGACATAGGTATAACATCTTTGATTTCAAAAATCGTTGATTTTGACTCAAATGAAATTCGAGTTTTATTATTGAATACAGAATAGTAAATTATAGGTAGAATCACCAAAGTTATCACAATCAATATAAATGGTATTTTACTTTTTCTATCTCTTCCGTCTATTGTGTGGTATATCTCCCTACCGGTAAGTATAGGCTCATCACGAAGAATGATTACTTCGTGGTCCTCAGCTTTTATTTTTGATAATTTATTTTTGTGCTTTTTAGGCGGTACGATGTCTGAGTACATGGTGTTATTTTAGATTAAAATATTTTTTTAGTAAATATATTAGATTCATTGGTTAATAGCTTATCTAAAATATAAGCATCATTTTTTATTGATCCAGCCAATATCAATGCGGTACTGAAAACATTTTCATCCATACAATAGATGTTTACATGTACATCTTTTTGAATTAAATCAGTACCAACATTATCAACAAAATCACGTATTTGGGTTTTTATATTTGAAAGTTCTCTATCTAATGTATCATCGATCTTACTACGTGTTTCCTGATCTAAATCTAACCAAATATTACTTAAATTTTTATCATATGTCATTTTTGTTTTATCAGTGGTCATATTTAATGATTTTGATTTAAGAATCTTATCTAAAATAGTATTATCTATGTGTAATAACTCTTTAATTTTATCCATTATATGTAGATATCCAGACTTGATAAACAAAGTGGCAATATTTTTATTTTGATAGACATATGAGAGATCTAAGCCTTGATCTTCAATAATAATTTTTAATTGATTAACATTTTTTTCATCAGTATGATATTGGTTTATATATGAATAAATTGAGTCTACCTCGACAACATGTAAGTGAAAAATTGTATTCAGAGTATTTCTTAAACGACTTAAAAAATTAGTTGAACTGTATATACTTAAATACTGTAAATGAATACTACTTGCAACCTGATCTTGTACCTTGAGGACGTTGTATCCATTCAGTGCTACATTAAATATACTATTTTTTAAAATAGAAACCTGATCACTTTCTTTATGTACAATGAGTTCATCAATAAATTTTTGATTTATTTTTTGTGGTTTATCTAGATTTTTCTCAAGATTCATTATCTCGTAAATACACCATGGGTTAGTCAAAATAACCTTAATGCTTTTGATGTTTTTTTTATTTTTTTTATATAAATCAGTATTGACAAAATCTTGACAAATATCTTTACAAACATATACGACCCGGTTTTCATAATCGGTCGTGTTTTCATTTTCAATAGCTGAAATATCTTCAGTACCTAAGAGTTCATATGCATTTTTTACATATGAATACATTTGTACTGAGAACGGTTTGATGAGAAATACGATTTGCATTAGGTTTATTATAAATCAATTGCAACATTATTACCATTTATCATCAGTATTTTTTGTTTTTTAGTTAATTGTTTTATCGCATATTCTCTTTTCATTGCGTCTTTCTTGCCTGAACATTCTTCTGTATGGACAATTTTTACTGGTCTTCTTGTACTTGTGTATTTTGCCCCTGTTTTTAATTCGTTATGAGCCATAAGTCGCTTATCAATATCCATAGTCCAACCTGTATAGAGTGTTCTATCGTTACATTCTAAGATATAGACGAAATATTGCATCTTATCTAAGCAAACCACTTCCTTTGTTATTATTTTTTTTGTCATTATTTTTATTGTCGTTTTTATTGTCGTTT
>JAYTDF010000089.1:0-1699 GCA_043736035.1 Candidatus Parcubacteria bacterium | reverse complement strand
AACAAAAGCATCAAGAGGAAACGAGGTTTTTGATTTATTTCTAAGAACAGTTAGAGTTTCATAAAATATTAAATCTGGCATTGTTTGGTCTTGCATCAGTAAATCTTCATACTTAAGTGTCTTAAGATGATCGCTATCATCCTTATTAAAATAGGCTACCCATATATTTGTATCGGCGATTATGTTCTTATATTCCATATACTATTTTATCTATATTTTTACTTAAGTTTTTTCCGCCATGAAAGAAACCTTTCTCAAGGTCTTTTATTGTAAATCTTCTCTTTCCATCCTTATTTTCAGCGGGGGATAATATAACTTCATCATTGTCCTGATTAGTTATGATTATTCTTTCACCTGTAAGTTTTATCTCGCTATTATATTGCTTATAGTTACGAAGATACTCGCGGATGGAGATACGCTTTGTGTTATCTTGTGTGAATGTAATTGTTTTTGTCTTCATGTTTGTATTGTATAAAATGGTGGGGATTTTGTCAAACAATTTGTATGACATTAGATTATTGACTTTATAGTGTATATATGATATAATATAAATAGTTAAACCTTATTACAACTATGTTCAAAATTTACCAATTATTTGTTTTTGTGTGGGCAAAAGCTACTAGACCCGAAAGAAAATTCCTGCTGCTGAAGCGAGAATTCGGAAAAGTTCGCAGAAACTTGATCAAGCTGGCAAGAAAAAGAAACCCTCATATCTACCAATTTAATGATGCCGGTATGAATTATTTCTTCAATAATTGCGAAAATGTGACTGATGAAGAAAAAACGTTGCTCTTGAGATACAACAAACTTAACTTCAAACTCGGTAAACTCGAATTCAAACTAGCCATGCTCGAATGGGATAAGAATATCAAGAATCTGTAATACTTCACTCTCGGGTGTCATTCATTTGGCACTCGATTTTATTTTACCTCCTAAACTTCAACGCCTCCCTCAATGTCTCCTGATCCGCATATTCAATCTCAGACCCGGTAGAAATTCCGCGACCAAGAAGTGAGATCTTTGTTTCAGGAAATTTTCGTACCAAATTCTCCTTCAAAATCTTTATGGTATAGTCACCATCGGATGTCGCATTTAGTGCCAAAATTATTTCTTCCAATCCTTTCGCATTCAAATTTTCAATCCTCTTATACAACTTATCAAAATCAATATATTCATGTGCCTTCTCAGAGAACAATGGAATATATTTTCCCAAAATAAAATACTGTCCGTTATAGGCCATCGTTCTTTCAAATATTTCTATATCGTTATCATAAGCAAGTATGAGTAGGTTTTTATCATCACGCTTTTTTGAACAGACACTACACTTATCAGTATTTTTATAATTAATAAATTTTCGATTACAATCCACACAAGTGATCACTTTATCATTCACATGAGAAATGCCAGTAATCAATTCTTGTCTATATGAGTTATTAGTATGCATCAAAAAAGAAACAAATCTCTTTGCCTGTCTCGGACCAATACCGGGGAATTTTTTAAATAATTCTATAAGTTCTTCCATATATTATTCATTGTCAAAATCAGAATAATCACCCTTCTCAAGAGAAAGAAATGATGAATGCTTATCATCAAACTTGAGCTTAATAGCACCTGTAGGACCGTTTCTATGCTTCTCTATGAGTATCTCGGCGATATTATCACGCTCTGAATGGTCTTTGTATTTATCCTCACGGTGAAT
>JAYTDF010000088.1:0-1597 GCA_043736035.1 Candidatus Parcubacteria bacterium | reverse complement strand
GAGAGAAAAGAGCAGTGATCATAACCTCAGAAGGAGAGTTGGCAGCTTCACAAAACATGGCAGATGCAGCAAAGGTTTTGTCTGCAACTCCAGGGGCATTGCATTTGAGAACATTGCAGTCAATAAACGATATATCTTCCGATCAATCAAACACTGTTGTTTTTGCAGTTCCTCTTGAGATTCTTCAAGCGTTTAGTGGGTATATGAAAAAAGGACAAGAATAATTTTACAAAAACCTACCTTCACCAGTAGGTTTTTTGTTTTATATCTAACTTTATAAATCTCCCAAATAATGTATAATCCTATACATGAAAACTCCAAACGAGCGTGAGTCAGCAATACTAAAATATTGGCAAGAAAACAATATTTTCCAAAAAAGTCTTGATAAAAATAAAGATAAGGATGTCTTTAGGTATTATGATGGACCTCCTTATGCAACTGGTTTGCCTCACTTTGGCAATGCTTTGCCTTCAGCGGTAAAAGATATGTATCCAAGATATATGACCATGAAAGGACGCAATGTGCCTCGCTCATGGGGTTGGGATACTCATGGTTTGCCTATCGAGAGTCTTGCTGAAAAAACTTTAGGTTTTAAAGGAAAAAAAGATATAGAAGATTTTGGTGTTGGAAAATTTAATGAAACAGCCAGAGCTTCAGTTTTCAAGTTTCGTGATGATTGGAAAGAGATTATTCCAAAACTTGGACGTTGGGTAGATATGGATAATGATTATCGTACACTTGATGCAACATATATGGAGTCAAATCTTTGGGCCTTTAAAAAGCTTCATGAAAAAGGTTTGGTGTATGAAGGGTACAAGGTTATGCCATGGTGTCCACATTGTGAGACCGTGCTTTCAAACTATGAGGTTACGGAGGGATATAAAGAGATAAGCGATTTATCTGCGTATGCATATTTTAAAATTCTTGATTCAGAGTACAAAGATGCATCTATCATTGCTTGGACCACTACACCTTGGACTTTGCCTGGAAATGTCGCCCTCGCAATTAATAAAGACTTTATATATCTATTGGTCGATACAGGTACAAGAAAAATAATCATATCAAAATCATCGCTTGAAAAAATAAGTACTTTTAAAAAAGAAGGAGAAGAATTTTCTATAATAAAAGAAATAAAAGGTGAGGAGTTACTTGGTATTTCATATGAGCCAGTTTTCAGATATTATGAAAATGAAAAAACGGATACAACATGGAAAATATATCACGGAGACTTCGTTACCGATACAGACGGAACAGGTGTGGTTCACATCGCACCAGTCTTTGGTGATGATGATATGAAGTTGGCAAAGAATGAAAATTTACCTGTGATAAAACATGTTACACAGAACGGTGAATTTGTGGCTGAAGTAACTGATTTTTCAGGTCCTGTAAAACCGAAAGATGATCATTCAAAAGCTGATATAGAAGTTATAAAATATCTGGCTCACAATGGGCACTTATTTGCTAAAGAAAAATACATTCACACCTATCCACATTGCTGGAGATGTAAAACACCACTTATAAACTATGCAACTTCATCATGGTTTATTAAAACTACAGCTGTGAAAGACAGAATGATAGAGATAAACAACGGTATAAA
>JAYTDF010000087.1:0-14038 GCA_043736035.1 Candidatus Parcubacteria bacterium | reverse complement strand
CGAAGTGCCGCATTGAGTGGTGTGGTTGAATATGGAACATCTCTTTCAACAAGTTCAAATACATCACAACCTCTAAAGTTGTTTTTATTCGAGGTTTCCATTTGCGCCCCAAGGAGTGCAATTTTTATCTTCATGGACGTGCTAGTTGAAACAATCTCTGGTTCTGGTGTACCTGCTACGATAGTTGTTGTCGCGTTTTGATTTGCAGGGTTAACCAATATCACACTGTGTTGAAGGTAAAAGACTAGTCCACCAGCGATAGCTAATAATAAGATAAGGATTATAAGGTTTTTTTGCATATGTTCATTATATCACTAATTCATACCCAGCTCACCCTTAAGTTGATCTATTCTATTTTTCTCGGTTTTCTCCTTTAATTTTTATTTTTACAGTTTCTAGTGCAGATATTGACTGTGTAGGGTTTTCTAAAGATGACATATATACAGCTTATTATACTCTTTTTGGATAATCAGGCCAAATACGAGCACTGACAGTATCACATAAGTGCACAAAAGCTGCTAATGGTTTTTGAACATTTTCAGTACGACTATAATCTTCTCCTTCACCATGTATGTATTGCAGAGCATTTTTATGATTTTCAGTTAGGACAATATTATATGTATCTATAAAATTTTGGACAAAATCCTTCTTTTCTTTTTCTGTATTCATTTCCTGCTTTGGTTCTACATATCGAAAAGGCTTCTCCAGGTCGTGTAAAAACAAAATTAATATGGCATCTGATAATGTAAAGTTGAGTGGACGAAAAGTATTCATCATTTCAAACATGTTATATGCAATATTCATAGTTTCCTCAACGTGGTGCACATACCCTCCTGGCCAGGCCTGATGCTTGGTTAAAGATCCTGGTGCGATTTGAAATCTTTCTTTATTGTCATTAAAAATTTGTAAACAGGATGATCTGTTTGGTTCAGCGATGAGGTTTAGAAAATGGTCCAGATTTTTGTAGATCATTTCACTTGTGAAGTACTATTTTCAACTTCTTGATATCTCATCCCAATATAGAATGTGAGAAGTGGAATAAGTAGTATGAAAAGAATAATTGCTCCCCACCTTGAGTACCAAGTTACTTTGTTCCATTGTATTTGCATATGTTTATTATAAGTTATTTATTAAATCTATCAACATCTCTTGTAATCACTTTGTCCATACTTTTTCTTATTGCGTTATCCATATTAATTCCATTAGAATTTGCATAGCATATAAGTGTATAGATAATGTCTCCCATCTCTTCTTCGAGGTCTTGTTCTGCTTCCTGGGTCTTTTTCTTTTTTGGACCATAGATATGGTTTACAAGACGTGCAAATTCTCCACCTTCTTCAAAGAGTCGTGCAAGGATTTCATGTGGTGTCCAATATTCCCATTATTGTCATTGAACCATTGGTCCAGTTCTTGTTGGTAGGGTTGCATGGGGTTAGTATAGCAAATTTTGATTATATAAACTTATCCTGTCTACTCAAATTCTTCAGCTAATCTTTAGCACTTCTTAAGGTTTTCTTTATCAGCACTTTGCTAATATCAGTGAATGATTCACAACAAAACTCAATTTATTACAAAACAAATTAGATTATTAAAAAGTAGGGAGCTAGCCCATCTCTCGAAGCTTAGATCGATAATACTAACCAGCAAAACAAGCAGCATCGCAATCTTGCCCCAATACGTATCTTTTGATAATAAAACAAGAAATTTAATATTAAGTAGAAATATAATTAAAAAGATCGAAAGAGACCATGGAAGCATGATATTGGAAAACTTGATTATAAATGCCAACGATTGGGATTATGTAATAAAAAATGTTGATCAAAATCAAGATAAAATAAACTTATTAAAACTGACTCCGTATAATACCATTTTGCTTATTGGTGCAAATCGTGTAAATGGGTTTTTCATGCTCACACATTACGAAATTGTAAATAATACGAAAAAAGACAAATTAAAAAACCTCCTCAAAAGAGGAGATTCCTTAAACAGCACTGGAGGGGCGGCTGTTCCCTCATCTGCAACTTTCCCATAGAGGGACTGCAATCCAGCTAGACCTTTCTGGCGTCAGCGCGTATGTGTATATGATATATTTTATTGAGGATTTGTCAAATAGTACGAACAAGGTGATTACTACAAATTTAAAGTATTTATTATAAGACCAGAACGCATGTAGTTCATAAAAACTGATTACTTAATAGACATTTTCCATAGCCCATATGCCGAGCTACCGATTTCTAAATGTTCTGTATAAAAATAAACCGTTTTTTCATCATACCAATAATATTTTTTAATATACCCCATTTCATTATATGATTTATTTGAAACCCAAACACCGCTTTTATATATCGGATTAAATAATACAATATTTTCGCGGGCAGGTAGCGTGGGACCATCACCATTAAATCTACTACCTATACCGAAAACCAACAGTGCAGTATCATTGTCATAACCAGCATACCCTCTAAACCGAAGATCTCCGAGATTCCATTGAGGCTGTCCTGAATAAAAATCATACACTCCATGGAAATCTAGACCTGCAGCAGGATTTTGTGGCCATCCAATGGCGACCATATTTTTAGTCAAAAAATTGAACGAATCAATACCGTATAGTTGTTTTTGAAAATTATACGAACTAATAAATTTATTTTTGTTATCAAAAATTCCTCCAGAATAAACTGTGGATGAAGCAAATTCATAACATGATATGTAAAAACCTACCTTTTTATCTGTTCCCGGAATATTCCTTAAAACAGGAGGTGGGGTTGTTTTTATATTGGGAATTTCTTTGCCACAAGGTAGGCGATTTCGCCCGAGATTTTCTTCAGTCACATATATACTTTTCATTTTTAACACTATATGTTGATTCTCATTGAGATTCATTTTTTCAAAAGAAACAATATTTTTATTCACAGGAAGATTTTTCAATCCTGGGTAAATTTGTTTTGAGTAATTTTCTTCTTGATCAGAATCATTTGAATGAGGATTGACAATGTAGCCGATCACGGCAAGTACCAACAAAATAAACAAAAAGCCTAATAATATCTTGGTTAAAGTTGATATTCTTTTTGTTTCCATCTTAATATTATATATTATCTTAACTTTTTGGCATACCCACGACACAAAACCCACCTTTCAGTGGGTTTTGCTTAATGCGCGCCCAATTTTGCGTTAGCAAAATAGAAGTGCTCTTGGGGCGCGGTGAATGGGACTTGAACCCACGACCTTCCGCGTGACAGGCGGACGCTCTAACCAGCTGAGCTACCACCGCATTATCTTGATGGATATGTCTATTATACATAATAAACACAATGTCTCAAGGTGTCTGTGGAAGGAATCGGTCCTTACAGGACCAGTACGGGTTTTATATTTTCTCAAATTCTTCTAATTTTCAAAAATACATAAAACCCTTTCGATTCCCTTCCGCAAGTCAAATCATCGACTTGCTCAGTGCATATCACTGGTGTCTGTGGAAGGAATCGAACCTTCGACCTTGGGCTTATGAGTCCCATGCTCTAACCGACTGAGCTACACAGACGTATATAAGCTGTTGCTTGTTGCGGGACTCGGATTTGCACCAAGATCTCCAGGTTATGAGCCTGGCCAGTTACTGTTACTGACATCCCGCTATCCTTTGGATGTCATCATATAATAACTTAATTTTTGACAAAAATCAACTTAGATAAAATTCAACTCTTCAAAAACCTTCTCATAATCATATATCGCCTCATCCACCTTACTCCTTGTTAGCACATAGTCCAACCCTTGATGAGCGATCTCATTTCGAATCTTATGAGCTCTCCACGCAAAATCCAAAGTTGCAAGTTTTGACTTATCTGTAAATTTTAACATTTCCCCTATCGAATATCCTTGAAAACCACTTTTATTCAAAACTTCAAATAACATAATATCAGCTTCCAATATGGCCAATTTCCAATCAGCCTGACTCGCTGAGTTATAATATTTTCCAATAAGTTGCCAACGTGGATTTATAATTCCATTATTGTCTGGTTCAGAATTTTCAAGAATCTTCTCATTCTTAAGATCAAGGTTTGCATCTTGAATTGCAAATTTCTTTTTATAATTGGTTACAATTAATTCGGTTCTAAATCTATTGTAATAGACAATTGCCCAAAATAGTAACATTAAAAATAGCAGTGTTGAGAACACTATGATAGATAAACTCCTTGCAAAATCATCAAATCTTGACTTACCCTCATCTATCAAACTTGGGGTTTTTACTTCGATAACAGCACCAGTCTCATCCTGAATTGTTTGTGTTTGATCTGAAAATATACGATTATATAAACCCTTAGCATTAAATGTTTTTGTTGCGACTGGCTCACCTGTACTTTGAATATGATCAGTTGCAAAAAAACGTGGAATGAAAACAAAAAGCAACGCAACAATTCCCAATATCAAAAGCAGAACTTCTTCCCATACAACTGGTCCACTTGGAGTTTTTGGAGCGTCTTTTTTCGCCCCTGAGGGTGTGTCTAGTTTTGCTTCAGCCATATGAGTTGATTATAACATCTTTGCGATAGAAAATAATACATTTTCATCATCAGTGTTAGCCATGAACTGAAGTCCTAGTGGCATTTTATTTTCCGTACCCATCTCTCCCTTATCAGTCTTATATGGAAGAGAGATTGCAGGCATACCAACCAAGTTTGCAGTTACCGTAAAGATGTCTGCTAAATACAGAGTTAATGGATCAGTTACTTTCTCCCCGATTTTAAAAGCAGTATCTGGAGTTGTTGGCGTTAAAATAACATCAACATCTTTAAACTTTTCTTTCACATCTTGTGTTAATTTTTCTCTCAATATCAATGCCTTCTTATAATACGCGTCGTGATATCCAGCAGATAAAATGTATGTACCAAGAATAATTCTTCTTTTTACTTCTGGTCCAAGGAGTTGTCCACGAGTTTGTAAATAATCTTCTATCCCATTATTTGTACTCACGGCTGCACCATATCGCACTCCATCGTATCGTGCCATGTTCGATGACACTTCTGCAGGAACGAGAATGTAATAGAGTGCCAAAGCTTCTTTCAATAGAGGAATGGAGATATCCACCACTTCAACACCTTGAGCTTTTAATTTTTCAGTGGCATCTTTTATACTTTCTTTAACTTCCTCAGATACTCCTTCAGTGAAAATGAATTCATTCGGCACGCCAACTTTAATTTTATTTTTTGTCATCGGTTGCATTTCGTCATGAGTTGTAGAATCAAGTTCGTCTTGTCCTTTGATAATTTCAAAAACTTTTTGTACATCTTCAACTTCTTTTGCAAACGGTCCAATCACATCAAATGATGAAGCCATGGCCATAAGTCCATGACGAGACACTGAACCGTACGTTGGTTTTAATCCTATAACTCCATTATATGCTGCCGGTTGTCTAATTGATCCTCCAGTGTCTGATCCTAAAGTGATAAGCGCCATAGAAGCTGATATTGCTGCTGCTGATCCACCTGATGTACCTCCTGGAACATATTCTTCGTTCAGAGGATTTTTTGTAGGTCCATATGCAGAATTTTCAGTAGAACTACCCATAGCGAACTCATCCATGTTTACACGACCTAAAAATATCGCACCCGCTTCTCGAAGTTTTATAATTACAGTTGCATCATAACTTGCAACATAATTCTCCAAATATTTTGAAGATGCTGACGCTATCTTTCCTTTTATTAAAATATTATCCTTTACAGCAACAGGTACTCCGAAAAGTTTTTTTGTTTCGAGAAATTTTGTAATTTCCTCAGATGATTTATTTTCCAGTTCTGTATCATATTGTTTTGCAATTTCTAATGCATCATCAAAAACTTCAAGATAAATGTTTAGATCTTTATTTTTCTTTTCTATATTTGCAAGATAATATTGTACTAATTCTGTAATAGTAATTTTCTTATCTGCTAATTGTAAATGAAATTCTTGGATGTTTTGTATCATATGTTTATTCGTTGTCGCCTAATATTTTTTTAACTTTAATTGAGTTGTCTTGATGGTTTGGTGCCGCTGAAACTATTTCTTGTGGTATCATATAATTTGTTTCTTTTTCTATGTCTTCTCTTGTTTTATTTGTTGGAGCAAATCCTTCTTGCTTTAATAGATCGTCTGATATTTCTGTACTATTTACCACATCGATCATACCTACAATAGCTTGGAGGTCTTTAGTGAATTTGGTTGTCTCGGCTTCAGTCAAGCTAATTCGAGATAAATTAGCAAGATTGGTTATATCTGATTCTTGAATTGGATTTGTCATAAGTGCAGTTTAGCATATATGCAGGAGTTTTTGGAGGGGTAAAAATCTACCCCGGTGCGTACCAACGCACCGGGGAGGGTTGAATTAATAATTGCTGGTTCTCACAGTGACATCACTAAGATCCATACGAAAACTCAAGTTCTTCCATTCTATCTCAAGCTTGGGATTGTCTCCATTTCCAGGCTTAAGAACTTTCAAGGCAGGAACAATCTTCGAATCGCCAACATAGTCCAGTTTTTGATTTGCCACACTTTTCCACGCTAAAATTGTAAAACCATGAAAATTGCCAGGGATAAACTGAGGATTATCACGAAGATATATAAGCATCTGCAGACTGATACACGACTGCAACACCTCAGACTGACAGACAGCCCGGTATACATCGTGACCAGTAGGCCTGAGCTGATTACAACCGAGATGAGCTGGTCCGAAAGCAGTTAGCACTTCCATTTGATTAATCGGGCTGATGTCATCAAAATCTGGAGTTACCCGACTACGAACCGTTGTCGGATAGCCTAGCTTTTGAAGCATGCATTCTTCGGCCTTCTCCGCTATCCACCGAGTTAAGAGTTTACCAAAAAAGGTTTTTTTGGAGGCCTGCATAACCTGAGTAAGTCCACGAAAATCATTGAACTCGGTCCAATCAATACAGTTCGTCAAGGCAGCAATCACCGCTGCAATCTGATTCGCCTCATTTTTCGTACTCATTTTTTTTATTGTGTGCCGGCTACACCGCACTGCGAATGATGAGTCTTGAATGAATTCCAAGATTGTCACCAAGCCAATGTTTCGCCTTAGCATAGAACATTCATAAAAATACTCTATGCTCGGGCGAAGGCACTCGTTAATGTATTACAAAATAGTTATACGCCCAAATATAAATTAAATCAATAGAGCATTATACTCCATCAACCCCGCCTCGATTTGACAACAACCACAAATTTGATAAGATATAGATATATCAGGGGAAACCCAATGATCCGAGCAATGACAGTTGCAACCGCTCGGTGGCCATAAAAGTCCTAGCAAATCTGCCAAGGACTTTTTCATTTGTAGAAAATCAACCTGATGCATCTGAGATTCGTTTATACGTAATCTATTTGCAGATATAAACTTTATTTGATAGAGCATTGCCCTTCTTTCCAAGCCATTGGTAGTAAATTTAAAAAAGTTTTTCCCCTCTTTAATCTTAGTGGTAGTTGGTATGACAATGCAAGAATTTTCTGTTATTTTTTTTAAGATAATAACAGGCCTTCTAAAATCTTCACCTTTACCATATGCTTCTTCACCTACATTTACACCAAAATATGACCACCAAATATCCGCCTCTTTAAAGATTAAATCCTGCTTATTTTTATCTATAGTTTTCTTTTTTATATTCCATGTGTCAAAATCTTTTTTCATTAATACATAATACAAAACCACCCCTAAAATTCTCATAAAGAAATTCTAAAGATTTGCTGAACTATTTCTAAATAAACTTCACAAACTCCTCCTCACTCAACACTCTCACACCTAAAGCTTCTGCCTTATCGAGTTTACTCCCCGCACTCTCACCTGCCACAACAAAATCAGTATTTTTCGACACACTCGAAACAATATTCCCACCCAACTTACGCACAATCTCCCCAGCCTCGTCTCTTGAATATTTTGTCAAGGTCCCTGTCAAGACTACATTTTTATCTTTGAAAAATGAATTGGCAATAACTACAGTCTTTGATTTTTTTATTGTAATACATTCTAATAATGTATCTAAAAGAATAATATTTTTTTCATCTTGAAACCAATCATATAAATTTTTTGCAACAACTTTTCCTATTCCATAAATATTTTCAAAATCTTGAAGACACATTTTCTTCAATTTCATAAAATCATAGTCTGCCACCTTCGCCACATCTCTGGCCGTTTCTTCCCCAACCTGAGGGATAGACAGTGCAAATAATAAACGATACATATCTGTAGTCTTTGCCTTCTCTATCGACTTGATAATATTATCCGCCGATTTTTCACCCATTCGAGGAAGTGTCTCTATATCACCCTTTGTCAGTGTAAAAATATCTATACAATCCGTAATCAAATCATGTTCCATAAAAAGATCAATTTGCTTTGGACCGAGACCGTCAATATCCAAACATTTTTTAGAAACAAAATGATATATCTTTCTCTTGTTCAATTGATCTGAATCCATGCAGACACACCTATACGCCGCTTGCCCTTCTATTCTCTCTATTGATCCATCACCTCCACAACCTTCAACTTTTTTAGGAAATTTGAATGGCTTAGAATCTTTAGGTCTTAATTCTATCAACACCTGAATAATATCAGGAATCACATCCCCTGACTTTTGTATGATAACCGTATCACCGATTCGTATATCCAATCTTTTTATCTCATCTTCATTATGTAATGTTGCCCTTGAAACTGTCGTACCCAAAACTGAAACGGGTTTCAATATTGCCACGGGCGTAATAACACCAGTTCGTCCAACCTGGAGTTTAATGTCCTCCAAAACAGTTGTCACCTGCTCTGTTGGAAATTTGAATGCAATACCAAATCTTGGGGATTTTCCGGTATATCCTAATTGTTCCTGAAGTGTATGATCATTTACTTTTACCACCACCCCATCGATCAGATAGTCTTGTTTCTTATATATGTTTTGCCAATGATGCCAAAATTTTATAACTCCACTTATATCAGAAACTTTTTTAAAATGAGTATTGACCTTAAACCCTAAATCTTTCAATAGATTTAATTCTTCTTCTTGAGATTTGGGTGCTTTTATCTTTTTTTCATTTTTCAAATCCAACAATGCAATATCATATATAAACATATCTAGATTTCTACTGGCTGCAATCTTTGGGTCAAGTTGTCGTATACTTCCAGCTGCAATATTTCTTGGATTTGCGTATGGTGGTAAATTGCTTTTCTTTTGAATTTTATTTAGTGCTTCAAAATTTGTTTTTGTAATTAAAACCTCACCCTCCACAATTATATCTATATCGTGATCTAATTTTAATGGAATAGAATGAATCGTTCGGATATTATGTGTTACATCTTCCCCCACCATACCATCTCCTCTTGTGGCAGCTTTGAATAATAATCCGTTTTGATATTCAATCACAACTTTCAACCCATCAATTTTTAATTCGCATACATACTCAATATCACCATGAATATCTTTTTTTAAAAACCGATTTACTCGTTCATTAAATTCAGTAATATCTTCTTCCGAAAAAGCATCTCCAAATGACCACTGTCTTACTTTATGCTCAATCTTGGCAAATTTTTCAAGCGCCTTTCCTGCTACTCGTTGAGTTGGAGAATTTACATCATAATATTCTGGATTTCGTGCTTCAAGATCAACCAGTTCTTTCTTCAGTGAGTCCAATGCCTCAGGCGAAATACCTTCAATATCTAATACATGATATTGATAGCGCTCTTTATCAATTAGTGTTCGAAGTTTTACAATACGGTCAGATATATCTTTAGACATGATACTACTATATCATTAATATGTAATAGTTAAACCTCTTTCAACAAGACGTCTCTTGTCGATGTCAGACAGATCACAGCCGATCAGTGTTGCCCCAGTGTTGTATCCACGAGAAACAATCTTGGTACTCACATCACTTTTTATCACCTCAACTTGAGCACACATGTCACCATAGTCCACATCAAATTTAGTCGTCATCACTTGAGAGTTTGTATCGAAAGTCTTAGTAAGTCCTAAAGGTGCTTTGTTTTCACAACTTATGGTATCTATGGCATATTGATCATCACTACTTCCAAAAACAGCTGTAGCAAAATCACTATTTGTATCAGTTGTGCTGTTACTACCCCCTGTTGGTTTAGTGTCATAATAAAATGCACATTCTACGGCAGAGTCAGCCACAAAAAAAGCTGGTTTGGAAGCATTGTTAATATTTGTTATTCTTATTTGTCTAAGTACTATATTTGATATTGACAATGATATTGACAATAATAAAGTCATCACAGTGATAGCAATAACCAGTGTTATACCTTTTTGTCTATTTATTTTTTTATTTTTATTCTTAAAAAACATATTTATATATTATTGTACATTAAAGTACTGATTGTAATTAACAGCATAAAGTCTTTCTACTAAAGTGTATACTTTTGGACGACCTTTGTCTTCCCATCGAATATTGACCGTTAATTTTATCTCACCAGGATTATTTACAGTATCCGTTTCATAATAAAATTCTCTTACAAACTTAGATTGACCTGGACCATCGACATCCCCATATACAGCACCAGCACCTTCAGGATCAAAAGATATATTTGAACAGTCTCCATTACATTTTTCGAATTCATAACCATCAGTTACGGATTCATCTCTTATCATTATACATTTATTATCCTGAGCATCAACCTGGTTCAAGCAATTGGCACTTCCAGTTATGTTGTCTAACCACTTAGTCATATCAGAATCGCTCAATGTGTTTTTATCTCTTCTATTTCTTATAACTTCTATAACTTCCTCAGCAATATACTGTGCAGATATGTTATCACGGCTATCTATAGTGTTATGAAATGCAACAGAAGCTATGTACACAGGTCCAGTCATAGATAAAGTCAATATAAAAATAGCAACCAATGTTTCCAATAGTGTAAATCCCTGTTGTTTTTTGTTGATAATTTTTTTCATATGATTAATTTTAATCTTTAAAATCTGTTATATTTATTACCCTTTGAGAGATGAGTGTTTGAACATAAAACTTAGATACCTCTATCGTTTGATTTCCTGCCTTACCTTTTATAACTACAAAAACTGAAGGCTGACCATAAGCACAAGTTGAAACACTAGCATCACAATCCAAAGCGGCTGGATTTTTAACTACAAATTTTACAGACTCTATATTTACATTATTTTTATCAGTTATACTATATGAACTTGAGACACCAGCTTCATATACAGTTTTTTCTATATAACCATTTCCATCAGGCACCTCTTTCCATTTATAATTAACGACAGTATCTACCCCGGATATTGTTGAAACCAATGTTAAACCCTGTTCACCAGAGCAAGCACCTTCACCATTGTTAGATGAAGCCTTTAGACCGTTAGGGCCGTCAATATTGAAGCCTTCAGTGTAATTACATTTATACAAATACCCTGTTTTGATGTCACGAACCATAGAATCTATAGAATAATTTAAGTTGTTAACCACAGAAGATATAAGTTGATTTCTTTTGTTTACATCTATAACCGAAACTATGGTACCACCAGCTATAACAAGCACAACAGAAAACAGGGCCAGTGAAACTAGTGTTTCTATGAGTGTGAATCCTTTATTAACATTTTTTATTATTTTCATATATTTTTAATCACAAAGACTTTTATCTATTTGTATAGCTCCTGTTTTATATATTATTATAGACCTACATTCCCCGTCTGTAAAACCTAAGTTTATACCAACAGAACCGAGATAACCTGACCCTGTACGATCACCGTCGGTATAAAAATACGCTTCGGGATTTGGTCTTTTAAACATAATAGTCAGGTTTGCTTTCCCTGAACCACATGTGCCAGCAGTTGATACCTCGCAAATCTTTATAATCTTTCCTGCTCTTTTGTTTTCTATGTTATAGGTTTGACTTTCCTCTCCTGAGGACACATCGTATGTATTGTTTTTGATCAAGTCTGCAAAAAATACAACACTTTCAGGTGTGGTGATGTCCAAATACACACCTTGATTTGAAGTTGTGGCGATACCAGGTTGACCTTGTGCAGATATAACCTTGGCACCTAAACCTGAAACCTGAGCATCCCGTATGATGAGACCTATCTCATATGCAGTGTTTGAAAGTAAGACAGTACTGTTTAAACGAGAACTATTGAAGAGCGAGAGTGCACTTATCATCGCTATGATAGCAACAACAACAATCAACTCTATAAGAGTAAATCCATTTTTACCCTTATGCTTATGCATATTTTTTTGCTTGCTTCTATAAAAATTTTTCATTATTAAATACTTGAAGATATGTTATATATAGGAATCAAAACTGAGGCCAACAAGAATCCAACACCAAGACCAAGCATCACTATCATCATCGGCTCGATCAGGTCAACCAATGTATCAACAGCATTCATCACTTCCTTTTGATAAAAACGTGCAAGAGTTTTAAGCATGGTTCCAACCTCTCCTGTTTCTTCTCCAACTCGCACCATAGCAACCAATATACCAGGCATCTGTGGATGTTTACCAAGAGAGTCTGACAAAGGAAATCCTCCTTTTACATCTTCTATGACTTTATTTATCATATTTTCATAGATAACATTATCAATCACATTTGATGTTAGTTCTAGAGACTTTATCATAGGAATACCTGAGGTTAACATCGTATTCATGTTGTCTGAAATACGAGAAAGGTAAAGTTTTTTATATAAGTTTGAAATATATGGTAGCTGTAACTTCATATGAGACATAAAAACCTTACCTTTACCAGACAACATATATTTGACCGCAAAGAAACCTCCAACGACAACAAAGATCAAAAACAAAGGTCCAAAGTTTACCAAAAAGTTGGAGGCACCGATAACCACTTTTGTATAAAGTGGTATCTCCTGTCCAGAATCAATGATGATAGAAGATATCTTCGGTATAACGACAGTTAACATCAGCACCATCACGGCAATAAATGTGGTGATAACAAAAGCTGGATAGATGAGCGCGTTTTTAACTTTTGATGACACTTCATAATTTCTCTCCATATAGTCGGCCAAGTATTCAAACGTTTGATCAAGCTTACCAGACTCTTCACCTGCTTTGACCATATTTACATAAAAGTTATCAAAAACTTTTGGAAACTTTGACAGAGCAAGTGATATAGAAGAACCAGTTTGTATATCATCTGATATATCAACAAGAATATTTCGCAGTGCAGGCTTCTCCATCTCTGCTGATAACAGTTGGAAAATACGCAACGCAGAAACTTGGGCTGTAAACAAAGTCGACATCTGTTTCGACAAGATCACAATGTCTTTGTTTTTTACAGCACCAAATAAGTTGAAGCTTTTGTTAAAAAATCCCTTATTCTCTTCCGCTGACTGTATTGAAAGTATTGTGTAACCACGTTTTTGAAGAGATGAAATCGCTAACTCTTTGTTGGTTGTTTCTATAGTACCGTTTGTCGGTAAATTTTTATCGTCTATCGCTTTGTATGAAAAAATCATGTTTTAATTATAGCATTTTTTATAAGTCCGCCAAATGTTCTTTCAATATATTTGCCAGCACAGCAGGTAAATCCTTCACTTCTTTTGCCAAAACAGATTTTGGTGCATATGTTTCTAATGCAGGTTCACCACTTTCTGTTATACCTATACCGACAATTATTACACCTTTTTCTTGTAAAGATTTTAGTCTGTTTTGAACTTCTACAGGATTATTACTTCCGCCATCTGTCATCACTATGACTATTTTTTTAATAGATTTTTCTTCAATGGAACGGTCTATCACACCCTTCGCCCTAAATAAATTCTACCAAACCAAAGCTATCGATCACCTTAAACTCATAATTATTATAGTTATCTTTAAACTTTTTTGGCAATTTGACCATATTTAGGTTTCTATTTTCTTGATTAAACTTAAACTCAAAAGTATATAGCATACCATCTTTCTCCTCTATATAATCTATCTCACCATCTTTGTCTGACCTCCAAAAATATATAGGTGACTTATTTTTATCCAATATATTTTTTTTCATCCTCTCGACAATGCAAAGGTTTTCAAAAAGTGGTCCTGTGTCATT
>JAYTDF010000086.1:0-17200 GCA_043736035.1 Candidatus Parcubacteria bacterium | reverse complement strand
TTAACTTTTATCATACATAAATGAAAAATACCATTGACTAGTAATGGTATTTTTATGTTTAATGACCTGAAAAAGCCGTGGTTTTTGGGTATTATGCCTATATTTTAGCATTAAAATTCCCCTAAATACAATTATAGAATCAAGGTTTTATGTGGAGAAGTACAAACAAAAAAATGAAAAAACTTAGACTTATTCGTCTAAGTTTTTTTCTTCAAGTTTACTACATTTTTCGTCTATTTTTCAACCACAATCCAATCAATCCGAGAACAGTTAAGGTCAAGAATACCGACAACAAATCAATCTGATATTTCACACCAAAAAGCGTGAGAGAAAGAGGAAATGTAACCGGAAATCTCATAAAATCTGGAATAAAACCATACCCAAGTACTTTTGCTTTTTTATTTGTGTTAGATTTTTCTGTCTCTTTTTTAAAATTGTCATTTTCTGCTATTTCACCAGCTGACATCTTTACACATTCACCATCATTACCAATTTTCATATTATCAGGAACAGAATATTGATTACCTAAAAGATTTGGACAGTAGTCGGCTTCTTTTGGTAGACAAGTCCCTGAATTTTGAATAAAGCCATCAGGCACTTGAGACTGCAAACCAAATAGATTGGGACAATAATCTGTACTATTAATTGGAATTGATGTAGTTGAAGAATTATCTGTGACCATCTCAGGAACGAATTCATCTTTGTTTTCAACAGTTAGGACTACACATTGCCCTGCACCGTTCAAAATGTATTTGTTTGGAATCGTGAGCTGAACCCCAGAGATATTTTTACAATAATCAACCTTGAGCAAACACAAACCTCCTTCATCTTTCATATAATTATCAGGGACCTTATTTTGATATCCAGGTATGTTTAAACAAAAATCATTTGTAGTCAGGTTTGAGGTATCGTTTTGAGGTGATGATCCGCCTGACGTTGCTCCAACTGGTGTTCCAGCAACAGGTCGTACTGACAAAGGTCTCCAATCAGTCTTTACACATGCCCCAGCAAATCCACAATCAAATCGTATCCATCCACCGTATGTTCCACCTGTCCAAGCATAACCTTCAAATTCTCCATTATTGTTTATTTTTACTGTTTGACCTGTTGCTGCAAAATTTATCCAACCCGCAACTTGTGACCAGGCTGTACCTGAAATAATTCCAGTACTCTTATCAATATTCAAACCAGGACTTCCTGTTGGATCAAGATTAATCCAGCCAATCTCATTTCCCCAAGCAATACCATCAATACCGTTTGTATCATCAATCGTAACAGGAGCCGTCCCTGTCGGTGCAAAGTTTATAACTCCAGGAATCGGACTAGTACAAGTAACCGAGTGACAAAGTAAAGCTGTTTTATTTCCTGATTCAATGGTACCACTTGAAACAGAAGCAGATAAAGTCAAAGGTAGCGTACATAGTATCGACATGACAAACGTAAGAATAATTTTCATACCTATTATTTTAACATACAATAAAAAATAAATGAATTGATTGTGGTAAACTAAAGTTAGTATGAAAATTTCAACTTACCTTCCTATTGTGTTTTTCTGCATCACCCCTCTCCTGTTTAGTTCTTTCTTAGTATATAGAGCGTATCTACATCAAAATAACAGCATTGATATTCTTGCTGCATCATTGTATGGAATTACTTGCGGTATGATAATTGATGGTGCAATAATCCTCATAATCAGCTATCTTATTTATCTCAAGAAAGGTAAATAATCAAAACGGTAACACATATCAAAAAGCCCGGAGACTTTATCTCCAGGCTTTTAATTTTCATTTTTGGGTTTAGTAAATATTATAGTAGATATTATAGCCTCTGGATTGGGGTAATTTCTATAATCGCATTTACATTAACCTCTCCGTGCTGCATCTATAGTTGCAACGTCGATCTTTTTCATAGTCATCATAGCGTCAAACACACGTTTCCCTTCATCACCTCCTATTGCCATCGCTTCGGTAAGCGTACGTGGAGTTATCTGCCATGACACTCCCCACTTGTCTTTACACCAGCCGCATTCACTTTCTTGTCCACCGTTTAGTCCAACACAAGGAATTCCAAAGACGTAAAAGTATCGATATAAAATCGAAAGAACCATCAAAATATCTAAATCAAAACATAATACGTATTCTTACCTTTACCTTGTCTGTCGATAACTTTTTTATCTACCAATCGCTTGAAATCAAGTATTTGAGTTGAATGAGCCCTGTCGGTAATCTTTTCATACTCACTTTTTGATATGGATCCATTCTTTTTTATATATTCAATTATGACTTTTTCGTAGTCAGCTAATCTTTCAGGTAAAACAGAATTTTTAAGTAATTTTTGAACACGAAGCAATTTCAAATATATCTGATATCTTTCCGGATATTTAGACTTTATTTCTTGGATAGTTAAATTCAAAATTTCCAATGATGATGATTCTTGACCAATCGCTGTTTCTAAAGTTTCCGAAGTATCTTGTATTTGTCCTCGAAGTTCCTCTTCGTTTTTGAATCTGAATTGTTCCATATAATTATACTGTTATTATATAATAAATAATCAAGAAATCATAACTTATACAGATAAATTCACCACACACCTCGTACTAGCTCATGTTGGTTACCCGTGTGGTACGAAGTTGGAACCTCATTCAAACCATATTTCAATCTTTAATTATAATCAACAGAACAAGCGCCGTTGAATGCTTTTTTACAAGAGACTTCTTTTGTAGTAACAACCCCATTTATCTTACTAACCACGAATGCTCTGTCATCAAAACTATTAGCACCAAAACTTCCGGTGATATACACCTTTGCTTCTGTTCGAGAAGAGTCTGTGTATTTATACCCATTTATCCAAAAACTTTCAAAAACTTTACCCTTAGGACTTTCAAATATCGCACCGGATTTATCCACGTACACACTATCTGATAGTTTAGAATTACTTGTCCCTTTTAGAGGAGGAAAAACAATATTTGCTGGCGGTGTCATTACCCCACCAAAGTTTCCGCTAATTTTATATGTAGAACCTAAAATTTCTTGATCAGTTAGGGTGGTATTTATTACTTCAGGCATCGTTATATTAGTTGCAACAGTAGCAGTTGGAGATTTAATTGCTACAGTATCTTTTTCTTCAGTTTTTTTATTTTCATGTTGTGAATTTTGAACAAAAGGAGTTGAAGTCGACATGTCAACTTGTGTATTGGAGTTTTGTTTTGTTGTCACATAATATGTTCCTCCCGCAGTGAATGCAATTGCAAGAATGATAATTAATGCTATTCCGATAAAACCTTGTTGTGTATTTTTCATGAATTAATAATAACATAAAAAATAAAAATATATTTGTTACCCGACAGGGACTCGAACATTACATGTTCAGTACACCTTTGCGGTTTTCTCAGAATCAAAGATTCCTCAAAAACATCGCAAAGCTTTTCGAGTCCCAAAAATGCTACGCATTTTTTAATTCTAGATTATTGTAAAACTTTGTTACCCGACAGGGACTCGAACCCCAATTAACGGTTCCAGAAACCGTTGTCCTACCGTTAGACGATCGGGTATGAAAATTAATGATTCTCAGTATGTATAGTATTCAAATCAGCCGTTGCCTGCTCTACAGCAACTGTAACATTGTCAACAGATGTGTCAATAGGTGCTGGTACAGGTTCATGTACTTCAATAATTGGAGTATTGGTTTCCACTACAGGAGCTGGAGGAACTTGCTCTACAATTTTAGCTTTAGACTCATCCACAACCATATCAGTTTTTTTACCGACTAATGATCGTAAGATGCCTTTCAAATTGTCTATAAATGACATATTTTTTTATATTTTATTTTTATTGATTACTATAAGTAAAATAACACGTTTTGATAAAATTTAAAAGATAGCGTTAAGTTTATCAATTTGTGTTTGAATATCAGCCACAACCTCCTTAGGCAGCTCTGCACCAGGATTAAATGAACGAACTTCTATACGACCATTTTCCTCATCAGGAATAACTTCAATTAATCCTTTATCTTTTGTAATAGTATCAATCGCATGTACGACACCAAAAAAATGATCGAGTGATCCTTTATCCATCTGAATAGAGATAGAGTCTGGACTTGTTCTCTCTTCTTCTATAGAAATAGCCTTTGGCTTTTCTGGAGATGGTTCGGGCATAAATTGTTCCCTGTTCATGTGTTAATTATATAACTTTATCGCAAAAAAATACAGCCTTGCTGACAAAATCCTTTCAGACCTTTCAGATCTGCCAGCAAGGCCTAGTGTTGTGCCATTTTTGGTTTATACACCTGTGCAGACATACATGCATAGGACAAGGATGGGCCTTGATGCAGTGAGTCTCATCCGTGACCACAAGTACATAAACTACCCGTCATAGCTTTGGTAAGCCGTTACCTCACCAACTGGCTGATGGGATGTCCCGGAACCCCCGTTAGGTAATTCCACATAATATTCCCCTAGTTTCCTAGAACAGCTCGTGATGCCTGAGATAAACCACCATGAGGAATACGTCAGACACTGGTATTAATATTACTCCCGTTAATACAAATGTCAACAAAAGAAAGTCCCCGGATGCGTTTGCACGCACCCGAGGGGTTGATTGTTTTTAGAGGGCTAAGAGTTAGCCCGCTCCACCACCACCGACGACCGGAGTAGTGGGTGTACCGCTGTAGTACCAACCGCCGATGTTGGCTGAATTATATTCTACCTGAAACAGGTAGGTACCGGATGTTGGAACGGTTATATCCATGTCTTGTGAGAATGGAATAATCCGCCATGGCTTGTTCTTCCGAATGTCATCAAACGTTGTGACCCGAATCACGACCGGAAGAATCCAGTCACTGTTCTGGCCCATAACCCGGAGTTTGAAGTGGTTTCCAACAACGGGGATTTGGAAGTTTGGAACCGTTCCCCATTGAGGAGAGGTCCAAACAACCGCAACTCCACTGTTGTCGACACTAACATTCTGAACGTGGTCGAATTGACCGCCGGCGAGCTTGAACTTCAGATCTTTCGACTGAAGGAGATCTCCGGTAATCATATCGTAACGGTTGCCGTCGATAACGAGTTCCTTATACAAGCTGTCATGATTCATCCAGCCCGGAAGCTGAATGAACCCATTGAAGATGTCGAGCTGTTGTGTACCACCATCTCTCCGCAGCAAGTACGCCTGTTTGGCGCCGGCCACGTAGATACCAGAATCCAGAAGCTGGAAATATAAGTTCGCAGCCCAGTCTGGCATGGTATACACCGGCTTGCCCGCCGAGTCGTAACTCTTGGTGAGTGTGAACTGCTGGCTGGCCTGGAAGAGATCATTGCTCGCCGCATCCTGAAAGGTTGCGTCGATATAAATCTCACTCAGAGGATCGTTGAGTTTCAGTTGAACCTCAACCGGCGTCAACAGAGCGATGAGCTCGTCAGTCGATTTGATCGCAACAAGGTTGCCAGTGACCCAGACAAAGGGTTTTTCAGCACCCAGTGATGAGCACTTGATAACTGCCTTTGTACATTTCGACAGTGCCTTCAAGCTGGCAGAACCGCCAATCGGAAGGTTGGGAGCCTGCGCAAAGGCCAGGTTAGCAACGCTGATCATTGCCAATAGGAATTTAAGGAATTTCATGAGTTCGGTTTGGTTTGTGTGTCTGTTGGTTTTCTTATTTTTCGGTTTCTTCAGTCGGTTTCGGTTCGAACGAGGGTTTAATCTTGAATCGAAGCGTTACCGGCTCTTTTTTTTCTTCAGTTGGCCGCATCTTCTTCGTGGTTTTTGCCACAAGAATCGGTACAGTCTTCTTGGAAATGGTTTTCGTTGGTTCTTGATACTTTGGAGCCGCAAGAATCGCAGCTACAAACAACAAGATCAACGCTGATGCAATCATTGTGAAGGTTCTCATAACCCAAATATAATAGCATATATAGACCCCAAAGTCAAGCGTCCACCACCAAAAACCCTTATTTACAAACCCCTCTCCGCCTCCAACACCCCCTCTATCCCCCCATTCAAAAAACCATCTACATCTGAAGTCTCAAACTCTACTCTATGATCCTTGACCATTTTATATGGATGCAGCACATATGATCTTATCTGACTCCCCCATTCTATCATTACAGTATTTGTAGTCGACAAGCCTTTTTCCTTCAACTTCATATCATCTTCTTTTTTCTTCAAGAGTTTAGCTTTAATAATATTTATCCCACGTTCTTTATTTTGCCCTTGAGATCTTTCTTCTGTCACATGCACCGACAATCCTGTTGGCTTATGAACAACTCGTACCGCAGTTTCTCTCTTATTAACATTTTGTCCGCCTGCCCCGCCCGCCTTGGCAAATGAAATATCAAGTTCAGATTCTGGAACATCAAGAGATACACTTGTGTCAATCTTTGGTATCACCTCAACTAATGCAAAAGATGTGTGGCGAAGTCCTTTCGAATTAAACGGTGACATTCGAACAAGCCGATGTACTCCGGATTCATTTTTTAAAATTCCATATGAATTTTTTCCTTTTACTTCAAACATTATATTTTTATATCCTCCCAATGTGTTCGAACTTGAATCAAGTATTAAAATGCCCCAGCCTCGATTGGTCGCATATTTCATATACATAGTAAAAAGCACAGAGACAAAATCCTCAGAATCGTCCCCTCCTGCACCAGCAATTATAGAGATAATAGAATCGAAACTTGAAAAATCATTTTTAATCAAATCAGTTTTTAAATTTTGTAACTCTTTCATCATAAGCTGGGCCCCAACAGAATCATTCCAAAAATCACTCTCCAGCATTAAACTCTCTATTTCTTCTATTCTTTTTTTTGTTTCGATTGTATTCATTACGTAATACTTAATCTAAAATGACTGACTGACCTTGTTCAGGATGCATGGCATCAATATTGTAATAATCGCGCAATCTCTGAACTAAAAATAAAGCTGACTTAGATTCACCCATGGTAACAAAAACTTTCTTTAGAGAATCACCTGCAGTTGCTGCAAATTCTTGTAGTCGATCAGAATCTTTATGTCCCGAGTAGCCATCAATCTTTCGTATTTCAGCATTGACTGGAATAACATGATCGTAAATTTTCACAGTTTTTGCACCGTCATATATCTCTCTTCCTAAAGTTCCAAGTGCTTGGAAACCAAGAAATAATAATATCGTATTGTGTGCACTTAAATAACTTAATTCATGATGTTGAATCCTTCCACCTGTCGACATACCAGAACCGGCCATAATTATCTTAGGATTTTTACTATGTAAAATAGCTTTTGATTCCTCCGCTGATCCAATAATTCGTAAATTTCTAAAATTTAAAATATCATCACCTTTTTTACGTCGAGCTTTTGCTTCTGGATTATAATCCTCAGCATATTTTTTATATATAGGGATAAGTTTAGCTGCCAATGGTGAATCTAGATATACTGGAATTTCTGGAATAATTTTATCTTCAAATAATTTATTCATTTCATATAATATCTCTTGTGTTTTTTCTAGTGAAAATGATGGAATTAGCATCACACCTTGTCTGTCAATAATATCTTCTATAGCCATTTGGAGTTTTTGTACTCTCGTTGCTTTATCTTCATGATTGCGATCCCCATACACACTTTCCATCACCACATAGTCTACCCCTTCGATTGATTCAGTATCTTTCAATATTGGATTTGGTGAATTCCCAAGATCTCCTGTAAACAAAAATTTACGAAGTTTTTGATTTAAGTTAATACGTATTTCAAACATCGATGCACCGAGCACATGTCCTGGGTCTTTAAGGTAGACTGACACAACAGAATCTTTATTTATTTCTTTTTTTGTTTTTTCACTGTGCTCATCAAGATCAAACAATACAAAATCTTTGTGATATGAAATTGTTTTCCATACATCAAATGCATGTCTGGTATCTTCTGGACCGTAAAGTGGTTCAATGTTTTTATGCTTCGCATCTTCAGTGATAAGCTTTAATGCATCTTCAAGCATATATACACATAGGTCGCGAGTTTCTGGAGTACTATATATAATACCTTTAAATCCATGCTTCATTAATTTTGGGATCAAACCGATATGATCCATATGTGCATGAGTTACAAGTAACATATCAATCTCTCGAGGATCAAAAATAAATGGTGACGCATTGTACTCTTTAGCTTTATCTGATCCTTGTTCCATACCGCAATCGATGAGCATTTTTTTTGTTCCTTGATTTTTATTCACTTCAAGTAAAAAGTTTGCACCAGTAACCGATGACACTCCTCCACAAAAAGTTATTTTGGCAAATTCTTCTTTCGGTTTAGTCTGTTTTGAGGTGTTTTGTGAAAGCATATATATGCCATTATCCCACCTAATGCATTCATAAGCAAATCAAAAAAAGTATCAATCCAAAAATTTGCATTCACAAAAACATTTCTTCCGATTTTAAATTCAACATATTCCCAAAAGATAGACAGACAAAAAATTACAATGAAAATATTCATTCTGTTGCTCATTTTCATATACTTTAAAATCGATATTGCAAGAGCAGTAATAGATAATCCTCCGATAAAATGCATCACAATGTCCGCATTTGGATAAAAATAATAGAAACTCGAAACTTTTGCAATAGTATCAAACGTGATAAGTAAAATCAACAAAATCAGACTTATGAAAAATAGTGTTTTATTATTCATGGCTTTAAGAAAGATCGTTCGTTTTGTTCATCACGATCAGAAGTCCTCGATTTAGTTTATCTAGGATAAACTAAATCTGCGGATGATCTTATTCACAAAACTCACTCAACAATCCCTCTTAAAGCCCCCGAACGAACTGAGCCTTAGTAAAAAACTAAGGTGGGTGTTCTAAGAATCAAGCCAAGGCTTAAAACTACGCGAACTCCCTGAAAGAAATATCTAAGTCAGTTGTTCGAGGACAATATTATTATACCAAATTTTTCACTCTGATGGACTAGACAATTTTTCTTTTTATATTGTACACTTCTGCTTCTTCTCCATCAGCTTCATAGTTTTTACTTATTTCGTCTTGAAGATTTGATATATCTTGATATTTTTTACTTCCTTCAAAACCTGTACCTGCCGGAATCAATCTTCCGATCAATGTGTTCTCCATGATTCCGTAGAGTGGGTCATGTTGTCCTTTGAGGGAGGCATTTACTAAAATACGGTTTGTATTTTGAAATGAAGCTGCAGTAAGGAATGATTGACGGTTAAGTGATCCTTCCATAGTACCCATGATAGCTGTTTTACCCTTTGCTGGCATAGTATTTCGCTCTTCCGCGGTCTTGTTTGTTCGTACAAACTCGAATGTTTCAACAACATCTCCCATCGAAAGTTCGGTATCGCCCTTATCGGTAATGATCACACGGTTGAACATTTCACGAACGATTATCTCAATATGTTTTCGCCCAACATTCACACCTTGCAATTCGTAAATCTTTTTCACCTCACCTATGATGTATGCCTGTGCATCATCACGACCTGCATATTCATATATCTCGTTGACATCAGCTGAACCATCAGTCATGATTTGACCTTTAGTTACATGTTGCCCTATTTTCACTTGAACAACACGGATCGGATGGACTGAAAATTCTAATTCACTTCCAGTTTTTTTTGAAATCTTGAGAGGTACATCTGGAAGTATTCTAATAACTTTTTCATTATTCTTTTCGATAACAGCTGTTACAACTCCGTCATGGGATGCAATTGCTGCTGGATTTTTTGGAGTTCTATTTTCAAACAACTCCTCCACTCTCGGAAGACCAGCCGTGATATCTCCTCCTGACACCGCCACACCTCCGGCGTGGAATGTACGCATCGTCAACTGTGTTCCTGGCTCACCAATAGCTTGAGCCGCCACAGTTCCAACAGATTCTCCAAGATCAGTCAAATCACCTGTCGACAAGTCTGCTCCGTAACATTTTGCACATACACCTCTATCTGTTTTACATGTGAGTGGCGAACGAACTTGTAATGATTCAATTCCAGCCTTATCAATAACTTTTGAATCGTCTTTAGAAATCAAATGACCTTTTTTAAATAAAACTTCTCCATTTGTATCAATAATATCCGCAGATATAATTCTACCAAAAATATTTTTACTGAATGATGTTTCAATACCTGAAGCAGTTTTTTTAGTTATAACAATTGAATCATGAGTTTTACAATCTTGCTCTGTAATGATAACTGATTGTGCAAGAATGAAAAGCTTACGAGTCAAGTAACCCGCCTTAGCAGTGTTCAAAGCGGTATCTGTCATACCTTTACGAGCACCGTGAGTAGAGATGAAGTATTCGATTGGTGTTAATCCTTCTATAAATGATGATTTGATAGGAAGTTCAATAGTTGTTCCTTGTGCTGTTGCAATCAAACCTTTGATACCCACCATTTGGTTAATGTTACCTACAGATCCTCTGGCACCGGATGACACCATATCATTCACAGGACCATTCTCCGCCAATGTTGCAGGAATCATTTTTTCGATTTGAGATTGAACTGCTTGCCATAAACGGATAATCTTTACATGCTTTTCTGTTTCTGATAGTAATCCTTTGTTAAAAGCATCGTATACAGCATCTGCTGACTCTTGTGCATCATCGAGTGCTTTATATTTATCTTCTGGTATTTGAATATCTGAAATAGACCATGTGATACCTGATTTTGTTGCGAATGAAAATCCAAATTTCTTGATTGAATCAATAATCGGTGCAACATTATTTCTACCTTCACGAATAATTAATTCATCAATGATACTGTTCATTACTGTTTTGTTAATTTCACGGTTAATGAATGTAATTGATGGCGGCAAGATTTGATTGAACAATATTCGTCCTACAGTAGTATCAAATAATTTTCCAGAATATTCACCGAACTTCGCATCCTCTGGTGCAAGAACTTTTATAGGTGCACGATGTGAAATAATATCATTATTCAATGCAATGATTGCAGCTTCTGGTGATTCAAAATATTTATCAGCCCCAAGCTCGCTTGAAACTAGCTTTGTAACCCAGTACGATCCTACAACAATATCAAGCATTTTATCTGTAATGGTAGCATCTCCAGATCCCGGCTTTAAGATATTTTTATCAGACGCCATGATGTTATGTGCCTCGTATTGCGCTTCTTCAGACAACGGAACGTGAACTGACATTGTATCTCCATCGAAGTCGGCGTTAAAAGGTGAACATACGAGTGGATGAAGCTGGATTGCATTTCCTTCTATAAGAATAGGTTGAAATGCTTGTACCGAAAGTCTGTGTAACGTTGGAGCACGGTTTAATAATACATATTTATCTTTGATAATGTCTTCAAGTATTGACCAAACAACTTCATCTCTATCTTCTATCATTCTATTTGCCCCTTTGATAGAAAATGCAAGTTCTTTTCCAAGAATCTGAGAAATAACAAATGGTTTGAACAATTCCAAAGCCATATGTTTTGGAAGTCCACATTGGTTAAGTTTAAGATCTGGTCCTACAACAATCACAGAACGTCCTGAGTAGTCTACACGTTTACCTAGTAGGTTTTGTCGGAAAATACCTCTTTTACCTTTTAGGTTATCAGCAATAGATTTAAGTGATCTTTTTGCTCCTGGGTTTATTCCTGAAAATGCCGGACCATTTCCTTTCATTGAGTTATCCAATAATGCGTCTACTGCTTCTTGTAAAATTCTTTTTTCATTTCTTAAAATAACGTCTGGGGCTTTAATATCATACAATTTTTTAAGACGATTATTTCTGTTGATTACACGTCTGTATAGATCGTTAATATCAGATGTTGCTTGACGTCCTCCATCAAGTGCCACCATCGGGCGCAATGCCGCAGGAATAACTGGCAGGGCTTTAATGAAAGTCCACTCAGGTCGTACACCTGATTTTTTCATCGCATTAATAAATCCTAATCTTCTAATTATTTTTTCTCGCTCGACAGATGTTGCTTTTTCAAGATCTATTGTAAGTTTTTTATATAGATCATTTATGTTTAATCCTTTTAAGATGTTATAGATCGCCTCACCTCCGATTGATGCTTCAAATGCTGAACCAAATTTATATGAAAATTTATGATATTGATTTTCATCCAATACTTTTCCAACATAAATCATATCTATATCAGCCTTTGTAGAGGCCATCAGATCACGAAGAGCGTCTTTAGTCTTTTCATCAACAATATTTTTCATTTTTGATTTAAACTCTTCATCAAGTTCTTTATGTAGTCTAGTTTTTTCTTTTTCATCAATCTTAGTAATAAGATATCCAGCAAAGTAAATAACTTTTTCTACTTCTCCGGCAGGCATACCCATAATAGTAGCAATACGAGATGGCATGTTTTTCAAATACCAAATATGAGAAACAGGCACACATAGTTCAATATGACCCATGCGCTCACGTCGAACGATTGATTTTACGATCTCAACTCCACACTTCTCACATACAATTCCTTTGTATCTGATTCCTTTATATTTTCCACAATAACACTCGTAGTCTTTTTCAGGACCAAATATTTTTTCACAGAACAAACCATCTCGTTCAGAGCGAGCAGTTCTGTAGTTAAGAGTTTCAGGTTTTTTAACCTCTCCTCTTGACCATTGTCGGATCTTTTCAGGTGATGCGAGTTTTATTGAAACTGAATCAATATCATCAACTGAAGTTTTTGTATTTATTTTTCTATCTTTAAACATATTTTTTTATTTGGGTTATTTAATTAGATTATTTTTTATTCTTCAGTTGGAGCCGTTTCCTCTATCTCTGTAACACTGTCTTCATCTTCGGCATCCAATCCGTATTCTTCATCCATTTGCGCTCTATTTTCTGTGTGGTCTCCAACGTGTCCAACATCAAGTCCAACGTCAAGTTCTTTCCCTTGATCATTATCAAATCCAACATCAATACATAGACCACGTAAGTTTGACAGAAGTACATTAAATGAGGCCGGTGTGTTTGGATCAGAAATCCTTTCACCTTTAACAATAGCATCATATGTTGCAGATCTTCCCAAGATATCATCTGACTTTATGGTAAGCATCTCACGTAGTGTATATGAAGCACCATAACCAGCAAGTGCCCACACTTCCATTTCTCCAAATCTTTGTCCTCCTCCTTGAGCTTTTCCACCCAATGGTTGCTGTGTAATCAAAGAGTATGGTCCTGTTGAACGTGCGTGGATCTTATCCTCAACCATGTGGTGAAGTTTAAGCATATACATATACCCAACAGCAACATCTTGTTGGAACATTTCTCCAGTTCTTCCATCAAATAATTTCATTTTACCTGATCTATTATAACCTGCATTTACCAACTCGTCTTGCACCTCCTCAGCAGTAGGTCCCATAAAAGCTGGAACAATAGCTTGATAACCAAGTTTTGAAGCAGCTAATCCTAAGTGCAACTCCAAGATTTGACCCAAGTTCATACGAGATGGAACACCCAGCGGTGTAAGTATCATATCAACCGGAGTACCATCAGCCATATATGGCATATCTTCAACTGGTAACACACGTGAAATAACCCCTTTGTTTCCGTGACGTCCAGCAAGCTTATCTCCAACTGAGATATTTCTAAGCAATGCTACTTCAACGTAGATTCTTTTTAGGATTCCTGACTCGAGCTTGTCTCCTCTTTCTCTTGAGAAAATCTTAATACCAATAACACGACCGCGTTTACCATTCTCCAATCTTTTTGATGTATCTTTTACATCCCGTGCCCTATCTCCGAAGATTGAACGTAGAAGTCTTTCTTCAGGTGTAAGTTGAGTTTCTGTTTTTGGAGTGATCTTACCAACAAGGATGTCTCCTGGTCGCACCTCAGCACCGATTCGAATAATACCCTCTGCATCAAGGTCTTTCAATTTTCCTTCAGACACATTTGGTATGTCATGTGTAGTTATTTCAGGACCTATCTTTGTATCACGAACGTTGATTACGAACTCTTCGATATGAATAGATGTAAATTTAGATTTCTTTACCAAGTCTTCTGAGATAATAATCGCATCTTCATAGTTTGATCCAGACCATGTAAGGAATGCAATTAATATATTTTGCCCAAGCGCGATTTGACCATCAACAGATGTTGAGGTATCAGCAAGAACGTCCCCTCTTTTAACTTTTTGTCCAAGATTTACAGTCGGTCTTTGATGGAATACTGTAAATTGGTTTGTTTTATTAAATACTGCAAGTCTATATGTTGTTTCTCTTTTACCTTTGATAGTAATAGATGCGGCATCAACATGAGTGATCTCACCATCTTCTGGTGCGATAATAACTCTACCCGTATCGCGGGCAGCAGTTTCCTCAATACCAGTTGCAACGTATGGAGCTTCAGGAACAATACACGGTGTAGCTTGTTTCTGCATACCTGATCCCATGAGTGATCGGTTGGCATCGTTATGGTTCACAAAAGGAATCATAGATGTTGCTATAGAAAATGGTTGACCTGATGCAATGTCAATCAAATCTACATCTTTTTTGTCAACGATTGTAGGGTCACCTTTTAGGCGAACTTCAACCATTTCATCAGCTATCTGTCCGTCTTTATCATAGTTGATAGCGGCGTGAGCGATTTTAAATCCTTCTTCCTGCAATGCATCAAGATATACAATTTCTTTTGTAATTTTTCCTTTTACAACTTTTGCGTATGGAGTTTCGATCATTCCAAAATTGTTTACCCTTGCGTACGCTGCCAAGTGGAGTACCAAACCAATGTTGGCACCTTCTGGTGTATGGATTGGACATACACGACCATAGTGAGATGAGTGTACATCACGAACTTCAACTCCAGCACGGTCAGATGAAAGACCACCTTGACCAAGAGCTGTTAGGATTCGTAAGTGCTCAAGCTCTGATAGAACATTTTCCTGGTTCATGAATTGTGACAATGGGTTTGTAGAAAAATATTCTTTGATTCTCGCCTGCAACGGACGTGGAGAAATCAATTGCATCGGCTGTGACACATCTGACTCAATAGTAGACATTCTGTTTTGAACATTTTTCTTGATTTGCAAAAGTCCTAGTCTTACTTTTTGTTGTAACTGCTCACCAACAAATCTCACACGACGTGACCCTAAGTGATCAACGTCATCAGCTTCTGACTCTGGAATAGATGTCATGATGCAGATATTTGAGATCAAAGTTACAAAATCATCTAGATTTAGAGTATTTCTTGCTAACTCTTTCTCTTCCATACTCTTATTAAAACGTGAGTTAAATCGGAAACGTCCCACTCTTGAGAAATCATACCGCTCTGACTTGAACATGTTTTCCACAAAATCTTTCGCATTTTGCACTGTTGCAAGCTCTCCATCACGCATCTTCTTGTAAATTTCTACCGCTGCCTCCTCTAAAGTTTTTGTATGATCTTTTAAAATAGTATGTTCAATATGAGCTTTGATTGTCGGATCCTCACCAAACAATTCTTTAATATCAGAATCACTTCCAGCTCCTAGTGCTCTAAGTAGTGTTGTTGCTGGGAATTTTCTCTTCTTGTCGATCTTAACGTATATTGATCCGTCTGGATCTGTTTCCATCTCAATCCATGATCCTCTGGCTGGAATAATCTTTGCTCCTATATAGTTTTTACCTTTATGCTCGTTAGATGTGAAAAATGCACCAAAACTTCTTGCAAGCTGTGGAACAATACATCGTTCAATACCATTAATGATAAAAGTACCGTGCTCCGTCATCATCGGCACGTCTGACATAAATATTTCTTGCTCTTTCTCAGTACCAGTTATATGGTTTACCAACTTAATAGTAGCCTTGATAGTAGCCTCGTAGTTAACCTTGTTTTCTTTAGCATAGAATTCATCGTATTTAGGACGATCAAGTCTGATACCTTCGAAACGAAATTCGAATTTTTTTTCAGTGTAATCTTTTGTTAAAGAAAATTCACTGAACACTTCATTTAACCCTTTCTCTAAAAACCATTTGTAAGAATTGATCTGTCCTTCTACCAAGTTAGGAAGAGGAACTAAAGATTCACGAAAACGTGAAAAATGTTTTTTTGTTAACATTATTGTTGTATTTTAAAAATTAGAGGAATAATAAAAAAAGCGAAAAAGTCTAGGGGTTACTCAATCGGTTTTACGCTAAGGGTATAGTAGCATGATTTTCCTTGCTGTGCAAGGTGGATTTTTGCTTTGGGGTATGGTTGGGGTGTGGGTGGTTTTGGGTGGAGTTTGGGTGGTGCAAAGGGTTGACTTTATTAACTAAATGTGATACTCTTAATAAGTAAGAAGATACGTTAATAACCAACACAAGAAAAAAATGAACCAAGAAATCGAAGATGCCACAGAAGAAATTGCTCGGCTCGTAAGACAGCTTGAAAAAAGCTCGAGTGATTTCAGGAGACTAACTGACTCCGATGATATCATCCACCGCGACGATCGCGAAACGATGAGTGCAGTCAAGGAGCTTGAGAACCTTTCTCATATTGCAGGAATGATTGCAGATGCAACAGCATCGGCAATCAGCAATCTCAATGCTCTTCCAAGATCGTAAAAAAGCATTTAAACATTCAAGTACCGTAAGTATGCACGTAATGTGCGGAAAGCGGTTTTTCTTTTGCTAAAATTTTGCTATAATAAACCCAACAAGACAAATTAGGATCCGAAGCGTGTAAGTGCGTTAGGCACCTTTTTCATTTACACAGTTGCATTTCCTCACCCTTTTGCTACAATACATACATCAATACGAATTAGGATCCGAAAGGTGCAGGTGCCTTAGGAGCCTTTTTCATTTATATCAGTACCTATATGATTCTTTATATTTTCCATATAATCATAAAACTCAGATCCCAACTGCTTATACAGCGATGAGTAAAACCTCCTATTCGGAAATAACACCTTTTTAAATACTTTCTTTTCAACTAGATATTTAACCATTTTTATATAATCCCCATCTCCTGACACCAAAACTATATTGTTAAACTCTGTATTGTCGACAACATTTTTCATTATTTCAAACACAATATCCATATCAACATTCCCCTTCTTGGCTGACTTAGCCTTTTTGTTATGTTCTTTAAATAAAATAGTAAATCCAGCATCTATTATCTGCTTATATAATTCATCATTATTCTTATTTACATATCCAATAAAATAATAGGCTTCATTCACTTGATAATTTTCTTTCAAATATATGTAAAATCGAGCAAGATCAACTTCCCACGCTTTACCACAAGTGCAATCTAAAAGCTCCATCTCTCGTATGTTTTTCTTCAACATGATTGCGCACA
>JAYTDF010000085.1:0-7107 GCA_043736035.1 Candidatus Parcubacteria bacterium | reverse complement strand
ATTTTTCATACGACGATAAAAAAATATTTGATAATTTTAATCTCAAAATAAAAGGCGGACAAAAAATAGCTTTTGTTGGGAAATCGGGAAGTGGAAAAACAACTATAGCTAAACTTATTACTGGGTTCGTTACCCCACAAGAAGGACAAGTATTAGTTGATGGTCAAGATCTGTCTCGAATTGCTTTAAAAACATATTATCAATATGTGGGATATTTAACACAAGAACCGATGGTTTTTGATGGAACAATTAAAAATAATTTACTATATTCATTACCGGATAAAGTTGCAGCTAGTATAACCGATCAACAATTATACCAAGCTTTAAAAAATGCTGAGTGTGATTTTATCACCGATCTGTACGCAGAGATAGGTGAAAAGGGTATACGACTCTCTGGCGGAGAAAGACAAAGATTGGCTATTGCAAAACTGATGCTTAAAAATCCAGAAATAATTATTCTTGATGAACCAACCTCGGCCCTCGATTCATTTTCTGAAGAGGCTATAACTCGCGCACTCGATAGATTGTTTAAAAATAAAACAGTTATCATCATTGCACATAGATTGCAGACGGTTAAAAAAGCCGACTTGATTGTAGTATTGGAAAAAGGAAAAATTGTTGAGCAAGGTACAAGTTCTGAGCTCATAGATAAAAATGGACAGTATAAGAAAATGTTGGAGTTGCAGAGTTTTTAGATTTTCTTTAGTGTTTCTTTAACTTTTCTTTATGAGAACTTTATGAGTGTTTTGATAGGATTTGAGGATGAATAATCAAAACTATAACCAATGGAATATTTTAAAACAAGAGATAAATTTTACATATAGAAATACACATTATCCAAAAGTGAGAGAAATATGGTGGATTAACATTGGCCTAAACATAGGATCTGAAATATACGGAAAAACAGATCAGTATACTAGACCAGTTCTAATACTGAACATATACAAGAACATGCTCATGTGTTTACCAATTTCAAGCAAAATAAAAAGGAGTAAATTAAAGTTTAAAATCTATACTCTCGATCTTAAATGTCATTGTGTGGTTTTCGATCAAATTCGAGTATTTGACAGAAAAAGGTTTATAAAAAGAAAGTATGTAATATCCAAAAACAAATTTAAAAGAATTATCGGAAAGCTTAAAAATATGATAACCACCGATGTTTAGTCGATGGTTATTCGGCCCGAAGGCAAAGAGAGGTTAACTCCCATGTATCTATAATATCAAATATTTAAAACCTGTCAAATTTTCAAAATTCAGTAAAAAAATGCTACAATAGTAACATATATGCGACTCAAATCACTCCACATCATCGGCTATAAATCCTTTGCTAAGAAGACTGATTTAGTATTCAATACTCCTATCACATCTATCGTAGGACCAAACGGATCTGGTAAATCAAATGTAGTAGAAGCCTTTCGTTTTGTGCTTGGTGAACAATCACTACGCTCAATGCGTGGTAAGAAAGGTGAGGACATGATTTTTAATGGTGGACGGGATCTTTCAAAGTCAAACCGTGCGTCCGTTAAGATTGTTTTTGATAACAGACTGTTAGAAGAAAATGGAGAATTCAACAGGCTTTTCAATACTCATACCTTTGATGAGGTTACTATTGAACGTGCAGTAAACAGAGACGGAACAAATGAATATTCTATAAATGGAAACTCAGTTCGTCTTCGGGATATTATAGAGCTATTGGCTGAAGCTAATATTGGTTCGTCAGGACACCATATCATATCTCAGGGTGAAGCAGACCGTCTTTTGTCATCATCAAACAAAGATAGAAAAGAAATGATAGAAGAGGCGCTTGGATTAAAGCTATATCAATATCGAAAAGAAGAATCACAAAAAAGATTAGTAAAGACTCAAGAACACATGAAAGAGGTAGAATCTTTGCGCCGTGAATTAGCACCACATATTCGATTCCTTAAAAAGCAAATTGAAAAAATAGAAAAAGCCCGCGAAATCAGAGATGAATTAAAACATCTCTACAAAGAATATTTTGCCTATGAAAAAGTTTTTCTAGATTCAGAAAAAAATGACATCAAAGAATCAAGAGTAGATCCAGAACTAGAATTGTCAAGTCTTGACTCCAAGTTGACAGAGGTAAAAAAGATCTTGGCACAAAACCAAACATCAACAGAATTTACTAATGAACTCTTTACTCTGGAAGGAGAGTTGAAAAATATACGTTTTAATAAAGAAACTCTTTCAAGAGAGATTGGTCGCTTTGAAGGTGAGATAAATTATATTAATAAAAATATTGATAAAAGAAAACTTGAACTTGAAAATAAAGACAATGCTGATATAAAAGTTTCTTTCTTTGAGATTAAAAATTTGATTACTAAAATTAAAACGGTTTTGGGTGATATCAAGTCTGGCACATACAAAAATGAATCAGAGATTAAAGAAGCATCAAATGATCTTATAAATGAATGTGAAAATTATGTTAAGTCTAAACATACTGAAGGTGAGTCTGTAGACTTCGAACCCCACTTTAATGAAATAGATCGGATTAAGCTTTTAATCACAAATATTGAAGATGATATTAAAGCCTTAAATAATAAAGAAATTTCAATACTAGAAAAATATACAGAAACAAAAAACAAGATTGAATCATTTAAAAATGAAAATGTTGAGGCAGAGAAAGATTTATTAAAAATAATGTCTCGACAACATGAGATACAGTCCACACTTGATAAGTTAAAGGTGAGAGAAAATTTTTACACAGAAAGAAATCAAGAATATGAAAATGAAATGCGAGAAGCAACTGCATTGATCGGAGTTGAGGCAATACGATTTGACAACATGGAAGTTCATGATTTTGATAAACAAAAACAACATGACAGGAAATACCAAGTAGAAAAATTTAAAATTAGACTGGAAGAGTTAGGTGGGGCCGGGGATGAGTCTGTTGTGAAAGAATACAATGATGTAAATGAAAGAGATGAATTTTTATTAAAAGAGATGGAAGATTTAACTAAATCAATGCAAGATTTAGAGCAGTTGATAATTGAAGTTGTTACGCAAATTAATAGTTTATTTGATGATGGGGTAAAAAAAATAAATCAACAATTTTCAACATTTTTCAAACAAATGTTCGGTGGAGGGGAGGCACGGTTAGTGATTACAGAAGAGAAAAAAAGAAAGAAAAGAATTACTGACATTGACGAGGATGAGGATATGGAAGAGTCGGAAGATGAAAATGAAACTAAGGAGTTTGGGATAGATGTGTTTGTATCATTGCCTCATAAAAAACTGAAAGGATTGTCTATGCTCTCAGGAGGGGAAAGAGCATTAACGTCTATCGCGCTATTGTTTGCTATGAGTCAGGTAAATCCACCACCGTTCATTATTCTTGATGAGACCGATGCTGCACTTGATGAGGCCAATAGTAGACGATATGGGGATATGATCGAGCTATTGTCCAAGCATTCAGAACTTATCTTGGTAACTCACAATAGAGAGACTATGAGTCGTGCAGGGGTGTTGTACGGGGTAACGATGGGTTCTGTTGGCTATTCACAGTTATTGTCGATTGGGTTTGAGGAGGCAAGTTTGAATGCGAAATAGAGTTGCTAAACCTGAAATATAAAAATATTCATCCCCAACCAGGATGAATATTTTTATATTTTGTGTTTAGAAGAATCCAACTAAAGAAAAAACCGCATCATTTTTACAAACGAATAGCGGTTAATGGAAGAAAGAAATTAATAGTGTGATTATTTTGGAAATTCAATACCTGAAAAATCGAAGCTAATTTTTTCGAAAGTTACAAATTTTACCAATTGAGGAAATAAATCTTTCTCAAGTCTGGGGGGTCGACTGTTATAGTTAATAGTATCAGTAGTAAGGGTTGCTACAACTGAAATCATAACTGCAGTGAATAGAAAAAATGTCATAATTGATGCGCAGTGGGAGATTTTTCTCATAATTTTATTTTTTGTAGTGTTCTGTGACAAAACAAATAATACTACATCAACACAAGAAAGTCAATCGTCTTCAAATCCATATCAACACCACGAAGTTTTACCTTGATCTTGTCTCCTAGATTTATAACTTTCTTACCATCTTGTGATTTTACTAAGTAACTTTTCTTATCAACTTCCCAGAAATTATTTTCACCCAAGTCTTTAAGACGTATCAGTCCTTCAGCCAATGATTCTGGTTCTTGTATAAAAATCCCAAAATCTGATATTCCAGAAACAGTACACATAAATTCTTGTCCAATTTTGTTTGATAAGAATTCAACTTGTTTATACTTAGTACTTGCTCGCTCTGCCTCAGCTGCTTTCACTTCTTGAGATGATGAATGTTCACAAATCTTATCTAGTGAAGCAAGATACACAGGGGATAGTTTTTGATTATCCAAAAGCTTTGATAATATTCGATGTACACATAAATCCGGATATCGTCTGATAGGGGAAGTGAAATGTGTATAGTATTCAAAACCAAGACCAAAGTGTCCAATATTATTTGTTTGATACACTGCCTTGGCCATAGATCTAAGAGTGGCAGTCTTTATGATTGTTTCTGATGGAAGACCAACACACTGCTGCAATAGTTTTTGTATATCTCTTGAGTGAATTGTTTTTTTAGGATGAAAATCTAATCCTAATGCATTAACAAAAATTGATAAGTCTAAAATTTTCTCAGCATCAGGTAAATCATGAACTCGATACACTCCTGGTAGTTTTTTATTTCCATCAACGTTATGAGTGAATATATATAATGCTGTCTCTTTGTTCGCCAAAAGCATAAATTCTTCAACAAGATGATTTGTCCAAATTCTTTCTTTTTTATATACCTGAACAGGGAAGCCTTTATCATCAAGTACAAATTTAATTTCATCGGTTTCAAAATCAATTGCACCAGCTCGCTTTCTTTCAGCATTTAACATCTTTGAAAATCTAGACAATTCAAAAAGTTCAGGAAATACAGTCTGGTCTCCTGCATCGAGAACATGCTGCGCTTCCTCATATGAAAATCGCTTGTCAGAGTGAATGATAGATTTTGAAATTTTTCTACTAATGATATGTCCCTCTTGATTCATTTCAAACACAGTTGAAAATGCATATCTGTCCTCATTTGGATTAAGCGAACAAAATCCGTTTGACAACACCTCGGGAAGCATGGGTATAGTTCTATCTACCAAGTACACTGAGAAAGCTCTGTCTTTAGCTTCGTCATCTAGTGCATTACCAGGACGTACAAAGTGAGACACATCAGCAATATGGATTCCAATCTCAACGTTTCCATTATCAAGTTTTCTGAACGATAATGCGTCGTCAAAATCTTTAGCATCAACAGGATCGATAGTACAAGTCCAAATACCTCGCATATCGAGTCTTATTGAAATCTCTTCCTCTGTAAATTTTCCATATTGCTCTACGGCGTTTTTTGCATCTATTTCTGTTTGAGGACTGTGCTCTATATTAAATCCGAAGTCAGCAACAATTGAATGCATCTCAGCATTATTTTCACCTTTGTCTCCAAACACTTGAGACACGATTCCATAAAAAGTTCTGTGTACCAGTATGTCAGTATAACCACGATCATTCACAACTTTATTGATAATAACTTTAGGATTTTTTGAAAAATCGAGTGAAACTAAAACTTTTTTATTTATACCAATTTCCAGATTTTTAGGATTATATATTTCAAATACACAATTCAATTTGTTATTATCTGGTAGTGCTATGATAATATCACCTTTAATATCTTTTATGGTAGCAGAGAAATCTGTTTTATAACGTTCAATGATTTTAACTACTTTACCTTCGATTTCACCCCATTTATTTGCATGAGGAAAAGTTTCTATTTCCACTTTATCTTGCGGAAGAGAAGAGTCGATAAAATTATGAGGAATCGCAATATCTTTGTCCTCTTTATTTGATTTTTCTTTTCTTAAAAATCCTTTTCCTTTATTGTTTAAGATTAATTGTCCTATAAAATGATGCATATTAAAGTATTTTTTTTATGTATTCTATTAAATTATGCAATTCTATACTTTCTTGTGATAAATTTTTCATATTACGGACCATCACTGAGTTTTGCAATGCTTCTCTATGACCAACTAGAAGAAGATAAGGTACATTTAATTTTTCAGCATGCTGCAATTGCAGCGATATTTTATCTTTAGATAAATCATGATGGATTAGAATATTTGCATGATGCAACATGTCCAGTATTCTCAATGTATTAAATCTTGCTTCGTTTCCAAATTGAGCATAAAAGAATTTAACATCAGAATCTTCAATAGATTTGATAGAGGATAGTGGTTTGAGTAATTTAGATATATTTTTTAAACCATCTACTCTCACACTCAGTATTGGTATTTCTTTTTTACCTAATATTTTTTTAGAAATTATATCATGACGACCACCAGTAATAATCACAGACGACTTGTCGTCACTTATGTTGTGTACTTTAAAAATAATACCAGCATATACATCAGAGTTATTGAATAGAAACGGATTGATTCTAAAATTGAGATCAAGATTTTCGATATATTCTAATATATCTTTGAATTCTAAACGAGATACTTCTGATAAATAATCAATAGGATTAGGTACGGAAATTACTTCTTTCTCACCTTTTTTATTTTCTGATACAATTTCAATATCTTCAAGCTCAGAAAATGCCGCATATAGATTTTTTTTAGATGTTGTAAGAATATTTTTTGGAATAAACTTTTGATTTTTTTTGAAAAAATGATGTAATTCTTTAACGAACTTTTGTACTGATTCTTTGTCTCCAATAAAGTTTACATCTATAACAATATTGGATTTTTTACCATATATTTCTTCAAGTATAGAGTAGCCTGTTTGCAATGCGATAGCATCATAAATGTTTTTCTTTGTTCCGATAATGTGATATGAAAAATGATCTTCATTATTACTATATGCAATGTTGGCAGGGAATGGAAAACCTTCAAATTTCTTGTCAATTATTTTCTTTTGAAATGCTAATGTATCGATTAAATGTTCGCAATCATATTTTGTAAGTAATTTTTTCTCAAGTGATGAGTGATCAGGTTTTAAAGTATGTCTAAAACCAAAATGTTGCAATATTTTAAAGATACGATAATGATTAGGGAGCACACCTTCT
>JAYTDF010000084.1:0-2783 GCA_043736035.1 Candidatus Parcubacteria bacterium | reverse complement strand
CTGATAAGATTGTTACAGCGGTAACAAAAGCACTCAAAGAATCGGGTGAGTTTGAGCAATCAATCGCACTCGATGTTGCTCAAAAAGTCGTTGAGCGAGTAGAGGCTGAATACACCGAAGAAGGTCACATCCCATCAGTTGAAAGTATACAAGACACAGTAGAGATAGTGTTGATGGAATCTGATTTGCACCTTACAGCAAAAGCATATATTTTATATCGTAGTCAACGAGCAGAATTGCGAAAGAAGGATATTTTCAAGAAAAGAATGACCTTAAAGCCATACGAATATCCAGAATTATTAGAATACGTTGATGGCATCAGGCATTCATATTGGTTACATACAGAATTTAATTTTACATCAGATATTCATGATTACATGGCCAATATTAATGATTCTGAACGATCTGTAATTAAAAATGCTATGCTTGCTATCGCACAGGTTGAAGTGTCTGTAAAAACTTTTTGGGGTGATGTATATAAGAAAATACCAATACCAGAGATTGGATCTGTGGGGGCGACTTTTGCCGAGTCAGAAGTGCGTCATATGGATGCGTATGCCAATCTTTTGGATTTGTTAGGTCTTAACCATGAGTTTGAAAACATTAAAAATATTCCAGCAATCATGGATCGTGTGAACTATATCGAAAAAGCTATTGCTCATTCACGATCAGATGACCCTCGAGATTATTCAAAAACACTGCTTCTTTTTTCGTTATTTATTGAGCATGTATCATTATTTTCCCAATTTTTGATCATTATGTCGTTCAACAAACATAAATCAATGTTTAGAGGAATGTCCAATGTGATTGAAGCAACCTCAAAAGAAGAACAAATTCACGGACTTTTCGGAATAGACTTGATGAAAATTATCAAACAAGAAAATCCAACTTGGTTTGATGCAGAGTACGAACAAGGTGTTGTGGATATTTGCAGAGAAGCATATGCTGCAGAGGAAAAGATTATCGATTGGATTTATGAAAAAGGTGACTTGAGTTTTATGCCAAAAGCAACGGTGAAAGAATTTGTCAAAAATAGATTCAATAATTCACTTAAATCGCTTGGATTTTCAGACATATTTGAGACAGATGCGGCCTTATTAGAACAAACTGATTGGTTCGATGATGAGATTATGACAACTAAGCACGGTGACTTCTTCGTAAAAAGATCAGTGAACTATAACAAAAGAGTTGGAAGTATAACGGGAGATGACTTATTTTAACAATTAACAAACACAATAACGCAAAAACAACACACATATGAAATGGTTAAACGAAAATAGCAGAAAATTCCTCGCAAAAGATTATATCAATGATGGATCAACAGCGGAGGAACGTATTCGTTTCTTGGCCGAACATGCAGAAAAAATATTGAAGATCGAGGGATTTGCTGATAAGTTTTATGATTATATGGGCAGAGGATATTATTCTTTAGCTACACCAGTGTGGGTTAATTTTGGTTTTGCCAAAGGTTTACCTATCTCATGTTTCGGTTCTTATGTTGGAGACACGATGGGAGATATTTTATACACTACAGCTGAGGTTGGTATGATGAGTAAGAAAGGAGGTGGAACATCAGCATATTTCGGTGATCTTCGACCTCGTGGGTCATCTATAACTAACAATGGTTCCTCATCAGGTCCGGTTCATTTTATGCAATTGTTTGATACCGTTACAAACGTTGTATCACAAGGGTCAACGAGACGAGGACATTTGGCAGCGTATTTGAACGTAGAACATCCTGATATCGAAGAATTTTTAGATATAGGAACTGAAGGAAATCCAATACAAGGACTTACAAATGCAGTGACCGTAACTGATGCGTGGATGAAAGAAATGCAAGCCGGGGATGAGAAGAAGAGAAATATTTGGGCTAAAGTCTTGAAAAGAAGAACGGAGATTGGATATCCCTATATCATGTTCTCAGACAATGTGAATAATAATACAGTGGAGGTATATCGCGAGGGTGGGCACAAGATTTATGCAAGTAACTTGTGTAGTGAGATCGCGCTTCCATCAAGCGATAAGTGGTCATTTGTATGCTGTTTGTCGTCCATGAATGCATTGTATTTTGATGAATGGAAAGAGACAGATGCGGTTCAAACTCTTACATATTTCCTTGATGCAGTTATGACAGATTTTGTGACAAAACTTGAAGGATATAGAGACTCAGAAGACGCTGAACGAAGACAAGAGTTCTTGTTTATGGAAAAATCATATAACTTTGCTAAAGAAAACAGAGCTCTTGGAGTTGGTGTACTTGGCTGGCATTCATACTTGCAAAGTAAAATGATTCCTTTTGAAGGACAAAAAGCCTATGATCTCAATCAACAATTATTCAAATTCGTAAAAGAGAAAGCTTATGAAGCATCAGCAGAGATGGCTATCAAGTATGGTGAGCCTTCAATGTTGACAGGGAGACGACGACGAAATACAACATTGTGTGCTGTGGCTCCGACAACATCTTCTGCATTTATCTTGGGACAAGTGTCACAAAGTATTGAACCTGTATGGTCAAACTGTTATGTAAAAGATATTGAGAAAATGAAAGTAACTATCAAGAATCCATTTTTGGAGACTCTTCTTGATGCAAAGGGAATGAATACAAAAGAAGTGTGGCAAGATATTCGTGATAAAGACGGATCGGTACAACATGTTGATTTTTTGTCTACTGAGGAAAAAGAAGTGTTTAAAACTTTTGCTGAGTTGGATCAATTTGCCATTATTGACCAAGCCGGAGCAAGACAAAAGCATATTGATCAAGGGCAGTCATTGAATCTTATGAT
>JAYTDF010000083.1:0-7285 GCA_043736035.1 Candidatus Parcubacteria bacterium | reverse complement strand
TACCTAATTCTTATTTGATTTCTCTATACACGGCAACGTTCAAGCTTTCACCCTCCTCTACTCCACCACCTGCTATTGCAAAATATTTATCTTCAAAAGAATTGAAATTTACCAAAAGAAACTCTTTTTTGGTATTTAGTATTAATGCTGACACACCTTTTCTGTACATACTCTTATGATATCACAAACAAAAACTGTTGAAACTAAACCTTATGACTCAAACTGTTTGACATCAATTATAATTTGATACTATACAGAACATAAGAACTTAACGACATAAAATCATCAATCGGTTACTACAGGATTGGTAGAAATACCAATGTACTCATGAATGAAGTGTATACCTAGTGTACCTCGCCGTCATCCTAAGATCTGAATTGAATAATCATCTCAAAAAGGTGGTTATTTGTGTTTTTGAAAATGAAATTAAATTTTATATCAGCATAACTATACTATACTAAAACCACAAGATGATCAGCATAATGATTCACTAGAATAAAGTTAACAATATTACTCCTTAATAACAATAATAGGATTTCTACCGTCATACACTGGACCTGTCTGTTCTTTAGTTAGATGTAAATATGAAATGTTTGGATCGCAATAATGTCTACCTCTTTTTATCTTTCCGTCTTCGAATTCAAGAACTAAAATGAGAGGGGTTCTATACACTTCCTGTGTTTCTGGATCTGGATAGCTTTCAATAACTTCAACCATCACTACATTTTCTGATTCTGTGATATTAATAATCTCATACACCCTACCTTTGATGCGATACACATTCTCAACCTCTTCTACACCTTCCATAGTAGCTGTTGGAAATAGCTGATCGGAGCTTTTAGAGTACACCCAAGTCATCCTATAGTCGGAATGTGTTTTTGATTTTGCCTCTTTGGACCTTCCTAAGACTTCATCGTATAATATTTCAATAACTTTTTTTACATTTTCTGATTGCTCCATATGTTTTTGATTATAACATAATAGTTGACAATATGTTTAAATATGACAAGATGTAGTTATTGATACTAGGTAGTATCGATAAAAAAAAACATTAAAATAACTAATTATATGGGAGGAATGAATCATCAACCTTGCAGTAAGCCTGCTCCTGAGTCCACAAGGCTATCGAGACATCTTAGCTCTGCAACTGCGAACATCATGCTGGCTAATACCAGATTAGAAGACCTCATTATCGATGAGCTTGAGTTGGAAATCACCCAACCTATGCAAATATCGATGATGATTATCATGCTGCAAAATGGACGTGCCGATATCATCAAAGCTATTGCTGCGTCCAAAGCTCTGTTTGTGCAAGTCGAAGGTTCAAACTTCATCGACTGCTCTGATCGTGCTGTATTGCAACAACTCACCGATCGTTTATACTCACAAGGTCTGGTTGATCGTGTTTATGCGGATCTAGTGCTTGAAGATCGATGCAAAGGCGGTTTTATAGCCTGTCTTACATCAATCGACAAAGATCTGACAGAGCTAAACACTCTAACCAGTAAACTTATTGAAGATCTTGAACCGCTCAAAATAGTAGCCGAGTCCGGCGATCAAGTGTTCAGTCACCTCGAGTTCAACACCTCGCAAAATATTAAGCCAAGCTTCGCAAGGCTTTTCAATCGATTGAACACCGTGAATGGATATTTCCTAGCATCTGCCATTATCAGCACCGAGTATTTTTACAAGGTCGCTAGTTTTGGTTCGTTAGGAACACCTATTCATCACCCCAATCTTGGAGAGATTTTCCAGGATTTCATTAAAGGTAATGCAATTGAAAGACTTGTTACCTCAGAGTAACCTAAATCAACATGCGTTTCCTATGCCTTCTGACTCATCGAGTCGGAAGGCATTTTTTATTAAATATTTTTTCTAGTTATTTGAAAAGTGTGTTTTAGTAATTACTTCAAAACAATATGCCTGAAAACTTTTTTCTCGTTAAAAATCAAATCTATAAGCTGTGTTGGTTTAATGTTATGGTTTTTAATATCACCTAAATCTACCTCAACAAACTCAGAAGGAACAACCTCAACAAAAACCTCCTCCACTTCATACACAAAACATATTTCATGAACTTTTTCGCCAGTTTCTTTTATATAAAAATTTTCAATAACAGACAGTAATTTAAAATTATCTGTATCGAAATCTAACTCCTCTTTCAACTCCCTTTTAATTGCCTGTTCTGATGATTCGTTTAACATTATCTTTCCGCCTACTGCGAAAATATAACCATCTTTATGTTTTTCAAATAAATAACCGTTATTACCTTTAACAAGTGCTGCTACTCTTATATATAATGTTGTGTTTTCTAATTTAATTGATAGATCCATATACTCATATTATATCAAATTATTTCCTCCCCTCTCCACAACCCCTCCAAATCCTCCACAGTATTAACCGACACCCAACCCTTCTCCTCCACTGCATACATTGCATAAACATCTACATACTTCATAAGAGTCTGCGGTAAACCTATCTCCCCATCCGTAAGTACCACAGGAGGAAAATCAAAAATCCCTGCATCTATCAAATACACTCCTGTTGCAATATAGCAACCATTTATTTTCTCATCTTCTGTTTGTGCTCTCAACTCGAAAACTTTACCTTCACTATTCACTTGCACAGATTTATATCCGGGCATGATTTTTTTATGTATTCCAAAAGAGCGTTTATGTTCAGCAAAGATCTCTAACTCATCTTTACTATGTATATCATCACCATTTAAAACCAAAAATCTTTCATCTCTTGTTATCATATGCTTTACAGTCAACAATGCACCCATTGTTCCTTTTTCTCCAGTTTGACTGATACATACGATACTTTTTATACATGGATTTTGTTTAAAGAAATACACCATATGCTTTTCAACGTATTCTCTTATGTTATCTTCAAGATGTTTTACTATGATATAAACTTCATCTATATATGAAGGTAATTTTGTCAATATATCCATCAACAGAGTGTCATACACACTGTCAGTGTTGTGTAGAGAAAGAAGTGGTTTTGGTATGGTATCAGTGTAGGGTTTAAGACGATTACCTTTTCCAGCTGCAAGTACTATAGCTTTCATGAGATGAGTATATCGGTTTAACTGTTTTTTGTAAATGAAAAAACGCCACAGAGCTTACAATGCATGTACACTTTCGTTCTATATGATACCTCAATGTGCAACACTCAGAGTGACATAAGTAAAAACAGCGCAATCCTCGAAAGGACCGCGCTGCAGTAAAATTTACCTGTAAACCAGATTCAAGAATGATGCAAGAAAACCAATCAGTACAACAGAGGTTACAATCCTGACAAACAGAATAGAACTTTCCTTCGCTTGATACTTGGTATCAAACAAATAGTCGGCCCAATGATTTACCAAAGAAAAGTTCATGTTGAATTTGATAGTATGGTGAACCATGTGATGGCTCAACATGATTTCAAAGTAACCAATTTTTCTCAAGAGTTCTCTTTGCCAATGTTTACCATCATGAGTTGCAATATGTACCATCTCAAACATCCAATAATAGACATAGATTGAGAGAAAACATATTGTAGTAAGATGATAATCAAATGTAGTTAAATACTCCAAGAGAAACAAGGGGATACTTCCGCAAAATGCAATAAAAAATCCAAACCAGAGTTTTTGAAGTATAGGCTCATGATCATGATCATCCTCAAAACATTCAGGATGATTTGGGCAATATCCCTGACGACTGTGATGACCTTTGGTACCAACATGGCTCTCAAAAAGTAGACCTAGAACGGGACATTTCTTAAACTTTTTACTATGCATTGGATACTTGTGTACCCACCATTCAAGAAATGAGAAAAATATAATTAGGGTTGCAATGAAGAAAACCCTCATAACGACGAGATTTGTTTCAAAGTTCATATAACTATATTATATAATAAGTACAGATATTGTCAATAGCTTGCGATTAGATCTCAACACTCTCAATAACCACCGGCTCAACCGGTCTATCCCCTGCACCAACGGGTACATTTTCTATTATAGCAACAACATCCATGCCTGAAACAACCTTTCCAAAAGCAGTGTGCTTTGGATCAAGGAAATTATTATCATGTACATTTATGAAAAATTGACTACCGTTTGTATTCGGTCCTGCGTTCGCCATAGATATTGTCCCTGTGGCATTGTTGTTTTCAGATCCGATTTCATCATTAAACATATATCCCGGACCTCCAGTCCCCCAACTTGAAGCCTGTGTGTCATCTTTGGTCAAAGGATCACCACCTTGTATCATAAAACCTTTTATAACTCTGTGGAATTTTACTCCATCATAATATCCCTCCTTTGCGAGTTTTATGAAATTGGCAACAGTGTTGGGTTTAAGTTGTTCAAATAATTCTAATTCTATTGTACCTTTGTTTGTGTTTAGTTTTATATTCATATGTTTTTTATTTTTTATATTGTTAACCTTTTAATCACCTCCTCCCTCCCCAACACCTGCAATATCTCATATATGTCCGGGCTTTGGGTTCGTCCTGTGATCGCATACCGTATCACTTGCGTTAACTCACCAACGTGCCCCTTGAATGCATCTTTATCTGCTTTATATGTCTTTATATCAGGTGCTAAACCAAACTTTGTACAAAGATATTTTATCTTATCCAACCATATATTTTTAGGGTCAGATTCATCATAAACCTCTATATATTGCTTTAAAATATCCTTAATCTCATCAATAGAAAAAACAGTTTTAAAATTATTCCAGTCAGGTTTTGCAAATTTTCGCAAGTCAAAAAAGTTGTAAAAATCATAAACCTCAGACCACACTGCTATGTCTTTTCTAATACTATCCCCTCCTCTTTCTATATTGAAAACTTTATGCCAATATTTTGTATCAGTATTTAATAAGTCATAAAAATATGTATCATAATCCTGTGCCCATATCAAAACATTATCAAATACTTTATCTGTCGTCATCAAAGCAATCTTTTCTTTAGCAATATCACGAAGTTTTGTTTCGTCATATAGTGGCCCATTACTTTTCGCTAATTTTTCCATAGTCAAAGTGAACTGGCTATAATCTTTCTCAGGGTTTTCTTTACGCCAATCTTCAAAGTTTGAGTTAGCAAGGTTTAGTAAATATTCAATAACCGCAGATACCACAAATCCTTTTTCTTTAAAGAAAGAAATATTTGCCTCAGGATCTTTTCTTTTTGACAATTTTCTTCTACTTGAACCATCCATTTTATTTATTGGAGAAATATGACCGTAGCGAACCATAGGAAAGCCCAAAGACTTGAATAAATCATAATGCAAAGGTATGGATGACAACCATTCATCACCTCGAAGTACATCAGTAGTTCGCATCAAATGATCATCAATAACATGCGCCAAATGATACGTTGGCAGTCCATCTTTTTTTAATATAACAATATCCATGTCATTTTCTGGTAATTTTACTTCCCCCTTCAGTAAATCTGTATGTGTAAAAGTTTTTTCACCGTCTCCGTGTGATTTGAAACGGATTACATATGGAGTTCCTTTTTCTAACTCACTTAAAGTTTCTTCTTCCATCTTATTTCTCCATATAGCCCATTTACCATAATATCCTCTTTTCATCTTCAGTTTTTCTTGCTCATCGGTTGCCGCTTTCAATTCTTCTTCAGTACAAAAACAAAGATAGGCATCACCTTTTGCAAACAGATGCTTTACATATGCAGTGTAGATATTTTTTCTTTCTGACTGTACGTATGGTCCGTAGTTTGTATCTTCATCATATATAAAACCATAATCCTTTAGTGAGCTATGTATTATCTCTTGTGCGCCTTCAACTTCTCTTTTTTTATCAGTATCCTCTATGCGTAGATAAAATACACCATCTGTTTGATCAGCAAACTTTTTACAGATCAGAGACATATAAATACCACCAAGATGCATAAATCCTGTTGGAGATGGACAGATACGAGTTACCATAGCCGTTGGAGGTAGATTTCTTGGAGGGTATTTTTCTTCAAGTTCCTCGATGGTTGGAAGGTTTTCTGGGAAAATTTTGTTGATTAACTCTTGCATGGATTGATTATAACACAGTTGTTTATTTTTATAAATTTGACATCAAGATGAGATTTGATAATATATAGGTACAAATGGGTTATCCCACATGCCAGGATCATAAAGGTCCGGCTTAATATCTCCGGATAATATCAATTATCCGGTTTTGTATTTTTATAAAATCTGCTTTTGAAACATAACCAATATATTGATCAAGTCTTTTACTATCTAAAACTCTAAGTTGAGATATCATGGCAGATTGTTCTATGCCTTTAAGTAATACTTTTACATAATATTTATTGTCTTTATTTTTAGTACTCATAGGTATACCCCAGAATAAATTATTATTAAATTTTTTAAATATTAAAACAGGACGACGAAAAATATAACCCTTACCGTTTTCCTCATCTCCTACATTTTCACCTAAAGAACACCAGAATACTTGATATTCATTTATAATGAGATCTTTTCTTTGTGTTTTATCTATTATTATTTTTGTTATTATCCAATCTATAAAATGTTTTATCATTTACATATCATAAAACAAAACATATAATGTTTTAATAAAGAAAAGATATAGAGTCACCCAAGAAATATTGAAGAAAAAATGAAGTTTATCTTATCTTTATAAATCCCATTTTACCTTTTTGTATAACGGAATCTTTGTCAATATTGACGTCAAGACTTGACACAATTTCTCCATTTACCTTTACCCCTCCTTGCTCAATTACCCTTCTGGCGTCACTTTTTGATTCTACAAGCTTAGATTCAATCAGTATATTTACAATATTGTAATCAGCGGGAGTGAGTTCTGTTATATCATCAGGTATTTCTTTTTTGGTAAATGTGTTTATGAAATATTGTTCAGCTTTATCAGCGTCCTCTGCAGAGTGATACATTCGAACTATTTCTTTTCCGAGTAGTATTTTTATGTCACGAGGGTTGGTTCCGTTTTTAATTCTGTTCATAAATTCTTGTATTTCTTTTTCTGTAAAGTGGGTACAATCTGTTAATATTTGGTTAATATTTTCATCCGGCTGTGCCATTATTCCACCAAACATATCATTGGCTGACATGTTTAAAAATATTCCAGTTCCCAAACTTTTACTCATCATTTTTTCTTTTGTAATAGGATTTTCAAGTAATGGTGTTATAAATACAAATTTTTCTTTATTATTGTATCGTTGGACTAAAGTTCTACCTGTTAGTGCATTAAACTTCTGATCATTTCCCACTATTTCTATATCTATATCTAAATGAACACTATCATAC
>JAYTDF010000082.1:0-17486 GCA_043736035.1 Candidatus Parcubacteria bacterium | reverse complement strand
TACCAGTTGCATTCGGAATACCTGTAACTCGAGAAAAAACAATACTTTTTACTCCTGTAGTGTATGACGATAATAAAACACTTGTATCTAAACTTATTGTTTGACCATCATACGTTATAGACGTTGATGCAAATGTAAAAGTTTGATCTGTCCCATTACGAGAATTTAGCGCATCATTTCTGGTTTTATTAATTGCTGATTCTATAAAATCAATTTGTTTATCAAGTGTCTGCCTATTGTTGAGTGAATTAAATGAAACTAAAATAAGTCCTGATACCATAGCAACTAACCCTATTGTTATGATTAATTCTATGAGGCTAAAACCCTGTACCAGTGTGCTATTATTTTTTTTCATATATTATATGTTATTCATTACTGAATACATCGGTGTAATCATTGAGATAGCAAAGAACCCAACAGCTATACCAATGAACACCATAAGTATTGGTTCTATTATTGTTGATAAATCTTTTGTTTTTTGATCAACCTCATTTTCATAAAATACCGCAACACCTTGAAGCATACTAGCCAATTTTCCAGTTTCTTCCCCAACATTAATCATTTCTGAAACAAAAACAGGATATAATTCTTCGTGCTGATTAAATATATCTGACATAGGTTTTCCTTTTTCTACATTTTCTTTCACTTCTGACATAACATTTTTATATAAATTATTTTGTAAAACTTCGGAAGTAATATCTACAGACTGAATAAGGTCCACCCCAGATCCAATCAATGATGATAGTGTGCGAGATGTTTTTGCAGAATTAGATTCTTTAATAAGTGTTCCAAAAATAGGGAGCTTAATAACAACTTTATCAAAAATGTTTCTACCCTGTTTAGTATGTAATACTTGATAAATTGCAGTCATCACAATCAATAATCCAAGAGGTAATAATATAAAATGATTTCTCAAAAATTCGCTCACAAAAATAACAAATCTAGTTGAACCAGGCAGCTCTGCTTTTACATCAGCAAATGTTGCAGTTAACCTTGGAACAACAAAGACCATCATAACGATCGCAATTGAAATCATCACAATAAAGATAACAGAAGGATACATCATGGCACCTTTGATCTTCTTTTGTAGCTTATACGTTGTCTCCATTTGTGTACCAACTGATTTTAAAGAATCAGCAAGATTTCCAGATTCTTCACCAGCCTTAACCATAGAAATAAATACCGGAGGAAAAACAGTATCCCATCTATTAAGAGCATCGTGAAATGTTTTTCCTGCAGATATGTCGAGATTTAATTCACGATATATATTTTTAAGCTTTTTGATTTTACTTTGTTTTTCCATCACTGCAATAGAACGAGTTAAAGATAATCCCGCGTCAAGCATGTTAGAGAGATTACGAGCAAATATTATCTTATCAATCATTTTTACTTTTGAAAATGAAGACATAAATTTTTCCCACAGGCCTTGAAATTTGTCATCAGTAATAATTTTATAGGAAACTAACGTGTCACCTGATTCTTTTATTTTAGTAAATAAATCACTTTTTGATTCAGCAACAAAAATACCAGTGTAGGTTGATTCATCTACTTTCTTAGCGATGTAGGAAAATTTCATATACATATATAATAAACAAAAAACACGATTTTGTCGCGTCTTTTGTTTCTATAAAATAGATTTGTTTGAGATTAGTATCCTCTTGAGTATCCACCACCAGTGTTTCCACCTCTTGGTGAGTAGCCTCCTCTATCACCTCCTCTACTATCTCCTCCTCTTGAGTATCCACCACCATTTCCTCCTCTATCTCCACCAAAAGATCTTCTTGGTGCTGATGAGCCTCCTTCTGTTTTTGGCATAGCGATGTTAACTCTTAACTCTCTTCCGTCAAGTTCTCTTCCATCAAGTCCTGCCACTGCTGCAGCTGCTGCTTCATCAGTTGCAAACTCTACGAATGCGAATCCTCTTGATCTACCTGTCATTCTATCCATAGCAACTTGTGCTGATGTTACTTCACCAAATTCAGCAAATGCTGCACTCAATGAATCATCAGTGATTCCCCATGATAGATTTCCTACGTATAATTTTTTGTTGTTTACTGCGTCCATTTTATTTATTCTTATTTTGTTTATTTATATTAATCTGACTAACACTACTTTGTAACTAAATGATTTATTCCACTGAAAGTCACTGCAGGTGGTTATAAATCAAGGTCTATCATTCTCTCAAAGTCTGTGGGTATACCCTTGTGGGTTGAGTATAACATGAGAGTGGGGATATAGATAGGGGTAAGAATGAGCCCCCGCTTTGTGGGCGGGGGCTTTGGGGAACTTACCTGAATGAGAAGGATCATCCTTCGATTGGTATAGGCATGAGGTAGCAATCAAGCATACCGCCTAGTCTACCGGGCTTCAATTCAGCAGGAGTTCTCATACGGAACCTAACTCTTGAACCGACAACGATATCCTGACCTTCTGAACAGATTGCGATTCTTTGATAGCCAGCTTCCAAAACAAATATCGTTACTGGGAAGCCAAACGGGCCTCCGTACTCCTCAAATGAGACATCGATACAAGTCCAGGTTTCATTCCGTGATCCGGCATAATTCTTTACATACCAAGACTCGATTTGATCTCGAATGCCAGCACGCCTCAATCTAGATTTTACCGTTTCGAACGGTTTAGCGCGTCCTAGTATCCAGGCAAATGCTATTAAAGCAGCAACAATAAACAATTTGTGGTATTCTGACATGTTGTTTGGTTTTCTTGGTTTAGGTTAAATCAAAAAGCATTACCCTCTTAAAGTAACACTTTTTAGATTTTTTGTCAATAGAGCCGTCAATAGATAGTCACCTACGCCTCCAACAACTTCCAAACCAACTGATTAAGCTCAAATCTCTCCACAAACATACGTACATTATCTTTGTCGGCATTTACATGAGTTTTAAGAATCTCAGCCACTTGTTCATCAACCGCAACTTGGTCTGCTTTTAGCTTCTCTTCGTTTGCGATTTTACTTAAAACAAGTTGTGTCTTCACTCTTTTATCTGCCATTTCCTTTCTCTCTTCTTTTATTTGTTCCTCGGTTTTATTTATCATTTTTAAATATTCGGCAAATGGTTGACCATGTTGTGCAACATCAGTTTTCAATTCTTCAAGCATGATAGATTGTTCTGACTTCAATAAAAATTCTGGATATTTAATTTTTGATTTTTCTATCACTTCATCAATGAGTTTAATTCTTCTTTTCTCTACTTCTCTTTGCGCTTTGTTAGCTGCAAGATTTTCATGTATCGCTTTTTTCATTTCCTCAACTGTTTGAAATGGTCCAACTTTTTGCGCAAATGCATCGTTCACATCTCCAAGTTCCAACTCACCATGAGAATGATCATGATCAGTATGGTTTTGATGATACTCATGATGTGCAATTTCTCTTTGTAGGTTCAGTATTACAGAATCTACTTCTGCATCTGCAACCTCTTCAGCAATTAATTTACTTTCTGAAATTTGATTCTTAGCAATTTTTTTATAATCACCAACTTCAATTTCAGGAGCTACTGCAAATTCGATCTTGATTTCTGCATCTTCACCTGGAGTTAGTTTTGTTATTGAAATATTTGGTTGATTTATTGGAAAATGTTTTGAGTCTTGTAAAATAGTAATGAAGTTTGTATCAATAAACATACGAGTTGCTTCTTCATATATTGCATATTCTCCAACTTTTTCGAGTATTACTTTAGCTGGAATATTTCCAGGTCTAAAACCATCAATCTTTACTGACTCTCCTATTCTTTTAATAGCTTCATCTTTTAGTTTATTTAATGCTTCTGATTTCACCTCTATCTCGAGTATTACTTCACAATCTTTATCTGTATTTGTTTTTTTGATTTTGTATTCTGCCATAATTTTATTTATATTTAATTTGCGATTAATTTGGTAGCTTTAACATTGGAATAATTTGTTTCTTTCGAGAAATAATTCCTGGTAACACTTTAGTAATTTCCTTTGGATCTACTTCAACTTCAAATGATGTTGAGACTAAATCTTTTGTAAATTGATCGTATACTATTACAGTCGATTCTTCCTTTAGGATATCTGTCACGAAGAATAGTATTGCATCCGTATCAGTTTCCTCAGTCAATATTTTTTTCATCGCTTCGATAATTCCATCAATTCTGTCTAATACGGTTTTTGCATTCATTGTTTCAACGACTGATATACGAATGTTTTTATCTCCAACCATATTTTTCTTACTATCTAAGTGTACAAGTCCTACATCAGTAAAGTCTGAGATATCTGATTTAGCATTAAACATTTCCATTGAATATTCTTCGATGTTGATGTTTAATTTTTCTGCCAATTTTTCAGCGATAGCTTTATCGTGTGAAGTTGTTGTCGGTGATCTGAAAGCTAGGGTGTCTGACAAAATACTTGATAGTATTAACCCTGCAATGTTATCAGGTAGATTTTCTGCATGAGTTCCGAACATGTCATATATAACAGTAGCAGTTGAGGCAAGTGGCTTGATATGTATATCAACAGGTTTTTTAGATTTTAATGTTCCTGTCAATATGTGATGGTCTATTATTTGTATAATATTTGCATCATTAATGTTATCGAATAGTTCTTGAGCATTGTTGGTATCTACTATTACAACTTCATCATTCTCGCTTATAGATTCAAGCAATACAGGCTCGTTTGTTTTCCATTTGTTTAAAACAAATTGGGTTTCTTTGTTAAGAGCTCCCAATGCATACGCTTCAGCCTTATTTGAGGTATAAGTGTTCAAATACCATGCCCATACAATCGCCGAAACTGTTGCATCTGTGTCAGGAGATTTGTGTCCAAAAACTTTAATCATATTTATTCTTTATTTTAATTAATTAGTAATTTCCTCTACCACTGTCTCATCTTCAACTTCCTCCATCTCATCACCGGCTATTGCTTTGATGTCGATTCTGTAACCTGTGAGTTTTGCTGCAAGACGAACATTTTGCCCTCCCTTACCGATTGCAAGTGACTGTTGATCTTCTGTTACAACCGCGTGTGCAACTTTATTATCTTGATCAACGTCCACTCCCAATATTTTTGCGGGTGATAGTGATCTCTCTATAAATTCATTTATATTTTCAACGTATTCTATAATATCAATTCTTTCTCCGTGCAATTCTGACATAACTACATTAACTCTCGAACCTCGCTGTCCTACCATTGCACCTACTGGATCTATTGACTCATCATTACTCCATACCGCAACCTTTGATCGGCCCCCTGCCTCACGTGCGATAGATTTTATTTCCACAACTCCTGATTTTATTTCTGGTACTTCAATCTCAAACAATTTTGATAAAAACTTTGGATGTGAACGAGATAGTTTTAAAAATACCCCACGACCTGAATCATCAACATCAACAAGATAAGCTCTTACTCTTTCACCTTGTTTGAATTTCTCATTTTTTATTTGTTCATCATATGGCATAACACCTATAGCTTTCCCAACATTAATAAATATAGACCCTCTATCTATTCTTTCTACTGTTCCTGAGATTATTTCACCAGTTTTACCACCAAACTCATCAACAAGATTAACTTTTTCAGCATCCCTTATCTTTTGCATAATTATTTGCTTAGCAGTTTGAGCCGCAATACGCCCAAAGTCATCCTTATGTTCCAACGTGAAGACTATTTCCTCCCCTGGTTTAATATCTTTCTTGATTTTTTGGGCAGTTGCCAAAAGAATATGCTGATCATCATTAAATTTTATTTTATTTAAAAATACCTCATTGTCGATATTATTTAAATTATTTTCTTTTATTTCCTCAATATCCTCGTCTGTTAAAATATCTTCCGGATCGATAGCTGTTTTTACTTGATAGAATTCTGTTTTACCAGTATTTAAATCAAATTCACATCTTACAAATTGTGACTTTCTGCAATACTCTTTTTTATATGCAGTTGCAAGTGAAGCCTCTATTGCTTCTATTATTTTTTCTTTAGAAATATTTTTTTCTGTCTGTAATTGTTCAATCACAAGGTTTATAGTTTTTAAATCAAACATAATTTTTATTTATTATTTATTATTTATTTTAATACGCAAATTTGTCTTAAAAACACTCACTAACCCTATTAAAGACAAAAGTCGCCCTTTAAAGTGCGACCTCTGACATCAGTATTATTGGCAAGAATGTCTGTAAAATAGATTTACTACGATTTGTATATTATACTATATAGTATATAAAGTCAATTTTAAATAATATGCACATAGATCAAGATCAACTATACAAATTCATCATAGACTCTGGTCTAATTACAAAAGAAGAATATGCTGTTCTGAACAAAAAAGCAGAAGACAAGGGAGAGTCTCTTAAAGATACCCTAATGTCGTCAGGTAAAATAACAGAAGATGACTTTTTAAGGATTCAAGCTTATTTAGTAGGAATACCCTTTGTTGATTTAAGTAAAACTAAGGTTTCTATAGATACTTTATCACTTATACCCGAACCTATTGCTCGGAAACACAATATTGTAGCCTATAACAAAAAAGACGATTATTTAGAAGTTGCACTTATGGATGGAAATGACTTGAATGCTATTGATTTCATTAAAAAGAAGACTGGTTTACGAGTTTTACCAAGATTAACCAACAGTTCTTCAATTAAAAATCTTCTTCTGCAATACCAAAAAAGTCTTAAGGCAGATTTTGGGGATATTATTCAAAAAGAAGCTACAAATTTAAAGCTTGTAAATAGTGACAGTAATGATATTGATAGTGATAATATTGATGATTTAAAGAAGATGGCTGACGATTTACCAGTTATAAAGATTGTTGAAACATTGCTAAATCATGCTGCTATACAAGGAGTTTCAGATATCCACATCGAACATGGCGATACTAATACTATTATTCGATATAGAATTGATGGTCTTTTACATGATGCAATGATTTTGCCAAAAAATTCGGGTCCAAGTATTACTGCTCGAATTAAAGTTTTGGCCAATCTTAAACTGGATGAAAAAAGATTACCGCAAGACGGACGTTTTAAAATAGACTTAAATGGAGAAAAAATATCTTTCCGTGTCTCTGTATTACCTACATATTATGGAGAAAAGATTGTGATGAGACTTTTAAGAGAAAATGTATCGGGTTTTACCTTAGAGGGACTAGGTTTCCACGGACAAGCACTAGAGGACATGCATAATGCGCTGAATTACTCAGAAGGAATGATTTTAACAACAGGCCCAACAGGTTCAGGTAAAACTACAACATTATATACCTTACTTGATATCTTAAATACACCAGATGTAAACATTTCTACAGTAGAAGACCCAATCGAGTACCAAATAAAGCGCATAAATCAAACTCAAATTCGATCAGATATCGGTTTTACCTTTGCTTCAGGACTTAGATCATTGCTACGTCAAGATCCTGATATTATTATGGTTGGAGAGATTCGTGACAACGAAACTGCATCTTTGGCGATCAATGCCGCATTAACAGGGCACTTGGTACTTTCAACTCTACACACAAACTCGGCAGCAGGAGCTGTTCCTCGACTTATGGATATGAAATGTGAGCCTTTTCTATTGGTTTCAACTATAAAAATTATTATTGCTCAAAGATTGGTTCGACGACTTTCAGACACAAAAACAAAATACTTCTTAAGTGATGGTGAGCTTGAACAATTAGCTAAGAAAATTAATTTAGATCGCGTGTTGGAATTCATCAAAAAAGAAAATATAATAGATAATAAATTAGGTTGGAAAGAAATACCTTTTTATAAGGCAAATCCAGTCGATGAAAGCAATGATGGATATAAAGGACGTGTTGGTATTCATGAGGCATTAAAGGTAACAGCTACAATCAAAGAACTTGTGATTAAAAATGCTACTGCAGATGCTATACAAGAACAAGCAAAGAGTGATGGAATGATGACAATGCTTGAGGATGGAATATTTCAATGTGTTCAAGGAATGACGAGTATCGAGGAAGTACTAAGAGTAGCGAACGACTAATTAAAATGAACGAAAACTATCAACTGTCTTTTAAATCTAAAGATTGTATAAATTCAATAAAAGAAAAAATAAAGGGTGCAAAAACAAGTATTGATATCGAAGTGTTCTATTTCATAGAAGACAAAGTTGGGTCAGATTTTCTTATATTATTAATCAAAAAAGCAAAAGAAGGTTTAAAAATAAGACTATTATTGGACCATGTTGGTTCGTATGACTTAGCTGGTTCAAAGACATTAGAAATTTTAAAAAGACATAGTATAAAGGTCTTGTTCTTTAACTCCTTACTCCCTTTTTCAAAAAATAGTAAAACAATTTGGTATTTTAGAAACCACAGACGAACTATTATCATCGATCAAGAGTACGTATTCACAGGTAGTGTCTGTTTTGGTGAACCGACATCAGATTGGCTTGAATTGGGAATCTTTGTAAAAGACACAGGTATTGCTAAGCGAGTTCAAATTATTTTTAATCAAACTTGGAATAAAGTTTATCACCCAACTTTTAACATTGGTTCTGTTTCCACAAATGATCTCAAGGCCAAAAATGACTTTAATTATATCACTCAAGCACCGTTGCAGTTTCGTCGTCATATCTATAAATACTATTTAAAATCTATAAAAAATGCTACGGAAACTGTTTATCTCGTGTCACCCTATGTTATACCGGATACAAAATTTGTCCGTTACTTAATAGCTGCTTCAAAAAGACAGGTTAAAATTCATTTGATTATTCCCAAAAAGACAGAATGGGTTATTATTGATATTGCCCGTAATACTCATATACACAGACTGTTAAAACATAATATACATATTTATTTTCATGAAAAGATGGTCCATAGTAAACTAGCCATTTTTGATAACAAGGAAGCATTTGTTGGTAGCATGAATTTAGATAACTTAAGCTTGAGATATAATTATGAGAATGGTATTAAGGTTTTAAACCAGCAATGTGTAGCAGAACTTGATAATTATATACAAACTGAGCTTTTACCCCATTGTATAGAGCTAAATATTGAATCTTGGAGCAATAGAGGATTAATTATGAAAATTGTAGAAAAGTTTGTGTGGACGATAAGACGATTTCTATAGAAAAAATAGTCCAGATGCAATTATCGCAGCCGTCTCAGCACGTAAGACATGATTTCCTAAGCGTATAGGTAATACTTTTTTATTGATAAACAAGGCTGTTTCGTCGTTTGAATACCCACCTTCCGGTCCTATGAATATTGATATATTTATATTATTGTTATCTGTAGTATATTTTAAACCATCATTTTCAATAGTAGACCCAAAATAAACGATATCTGAGACCTCTTTTGATTTTTCTATTGCTGAGCCAAGGTCGAGTGTTTCTTCTATTTTCATAAGTGCTATTCTGCCTGACTGCTCAGTTGCTTCTTTTATTATTTTATTCAATCTTTCATAATTTAGTTTATTCTTTATAGTTCTTTCGGAAATTACTGGCACAACTCTTGAAACACCTAGTTCTACAGCCTTCTCTATTACAAGGTCAAAATTCGCGTTTTTTATAATGGACATATATAAGGACACGATTCTTTTATGACTTTTATGTGTTTGAGTTTGCATAACATGTGTATTATATTTAAAAGACATGTCCTTTTTATTCATTTCCGTTATTTCGACCTCCATTTCCCCCTGCTCTTCATTAAACATATGAATTATTTGACCTTGTTTATATCTAAAAACATTTTTAAGTTGATGAATAAGATCTGTTTCGTGTGAAACGATCGTATTCTGAGCAGATATTTCAATTTGAGGTATATAAAATCGATGTATTTTCATTTATATACTATATCATAGATGATAAACTTGCATAATCTGCTATAATAGACCCATGTTAATACCAACAGTAATAGAAAAGACTCCACAAGGAGAAAGAGCATATGATATATACTCTAGATTATTAAAAGATAATATTGTGTTTCTAAACGGGGAGGTTGATCACAATTCAGCCAATATCGTTATTGCACAGCTACTTTTCTTGGCCTCAGAAGATCCTAAGAAAGAAATAAAGCTATATATAAACTCCCCCGGAGGATCAGTGGTAGATGGAATGGCCATAATAGACACAATGAATCATATAAAAAATGATGTTTCTACAATATGTGTGGGAATGGCAGCATCAATGGGTGCCATGATTTTATCATTTGGAGCTAAAGGGAAAAGATTTGCCTTACCAAACTCAGAAGTTATGATCCACCAACCGTTAGGAGGACATGAAGGACAAGCGTCGGACCTAGAGATTAGAACACGAAGAATACTGGAAATAAAGCACACATTAGCTAAAATGATCTCAGAAAATACAGGGCAACCATTAGCGAAAGTGCAGAAAGATATGGACAGGGATTACTTCATGTCGGCCCAAGATGCAAAAAAATATGGTATTATTGACAAGGTTATCTAGTTGTATTGTGATATAAAACTATTGCAAAATATAGATTTTATATCTAAAATTAGTATATTACTCCGGTAATAAAGATTAATCATTATTATACATAACTTAAAATCAAAAATAAAAATATGAACAAAGCAGCATTAGTGGAAAAAATTCACGAATTATTAGGATCAACAAAAGTTCAAGCAGAGTCAGTAGTTGATACATTTGTGGATTCAATAATCGCAACACTAAAGAAAGGAGATGAAGTTTCTATCGCAGGTCTAGGTATATTTTCAGTAAAGAAAAGAGCAGCTAGAACAGCAAGAAACCCAAAAACAGGTGAAGCTGTTAAAGTTCCAGCAACTAACGTTCCAAAATTCCGTGCAGCAAAAGCACTTAAAGATTCAGTTAAATAATACTTAATTAGATTTTAAAACAAAACCACCAGTCCTGTGACTAGTGGTTTTGTTTTGTTGTGGTGCGACTTATTTTGATTTATCAAAATAGAAGTACCCTTGTGGTGCGACTTACATTCCTTATAAGTATTAGCGAATTAGGAATGTAGAAGTACCCTTGTGGTGCGGGATAAGAGAATCGAACTCTTGTCTACTGCTTGGAAGGCAGTCATTCTACCACTAAACCAATCCCGCTCTTTATTAATCTATGTTATAATAACAAATATAATGCTTATGCACAACCGTAACATAACTTACCCAGTCATACTCACACTTGTACTTTTATTCACCACATCCTCTGTAAATAAATCAGAGAGTATGCATCGAAACAATATTTTAAGCGCTGGACTTCCAATAGCAACAGTTAATAGTGTTCGAATACCTTTAATGCAGAATACAAAAAGCTCACAGATACAAAAACTAATATTTTCTCCTTCTAATTTGAAATCACCAACGAGCTATTTAACTCAAAATATTGATACATTGGATAGCTATCTTATAAATATTTTTTGCATGGAAACAGCGAGTCGTTATGTAAAAGTAGCCAGTGGTAGTGGAATTTTTTTATCTAGTCCCGACGACACTACTGGTATAATATTAACAAATGCCCATGTGGCAAGACATTTGCTGGATGTAAATAAAAATTGTGTTGGTAGAACAGGCAGTCCCACAACTACAACACATACACTCACATTAAGATATATACCATATCATTGGTTAAATGATCACAACCAATATGTTATCGGTGACCCAGATCAAAGTTCTACAGGTGAATATGATTTTGCAGTTATCGAATCAACAAGAATTAAGCCTGTAAAAAAAGATGCTTCGAATATTTACACAGCACTTAAAACAAATCCTAAATTAAAAATATCTAATTATAATGAGAGTAATTTCTTAAATAATATTTATATTTACTCATACCCTGCTCAGGCATCTCTCACTAAAAACATTTATAATCCATTGTACCAAAAGAAAGATCTCGTGAAAGTATCCAGTGTGTATGCCAGTCCGAGTGAAAACATACAAGACAGTCTACTTGATGTTGTTGGATCAAAAAACGTAGATCATGGATCTTCTGGGGGTATGGTTATATCTCAAGGTTCATCGAATGCAATTATTGGACTATCTAGTATATTAATACAAAGTAAGGCACCTCAGACTGTAAGAGTTGTGACGATTAACCATGTTCTATCAACAATTAGAAATGATTTGAAAATAATTAATAATGCTCAAACTGATAGTTTTCTGTCAATAATACAAGACACTTTGTCAAAAAAAGAGACCGAGATGTCAGTTATACAGATCTTAAAAAATATAAAACTTACATCTGTGTTGGAACAATACACTCGAGAAACTTTAAGAAAATTAAACATTATCAAATAGCCCGAGGTTGTATTCTATTTATTCGCAAGTTTTTTTTGAATTTGTATCATCATTTCAACTGAATCAGTTTCATTTAAAAGATTCCTCTTTTCAAGAGAGCATTTTATACACTTATGTACTACATACTTTTCATTGTTAGTATAGGATACATATATAGGCTCCATAAGCCCTGCACAGCTGTTTAAACGGTCACCGGGATCATTATCAACATGTTTACTGTAAAGACACTCAGAACAATGATTTGTGTAACCATTACCATTATTTTTAAAACCACAGTTTTCACAAATGAAGTCTTCTTTATTTTTAATAAAAGACATATTGTCGGAGCGCTGGGATTCGAACCCAGAGTCACATCAGCCCAAGTGATGCATGTTAGCCGTTACACCACGCCCCGATTGATATGATAATACCACAAAAGAAAGTAATAAGAAACCCGCATATTACTATAGTAAAAGATTAACATCATTGATGTAGCTATATAAATCAAACGTATCATTTTTATATCGCACTAAAGCCAAATCAAAATGAACTGCAGAATAATTTAAAATATCAAACTTACTGTCAATTTCTGCTTTTATGTTAAATATATGTTTTCTAATAAGTCTCCATTTGTGAGATATATTAAAGTTATTTAAATCAAACTCATACGTATTTCTAGTTTTAACTTCTATAACACGTATATCAAGGCTATAAGTGTGTGTATTGTACCTATAAGCGACTATATCTATTTCAGCATCAATACTTTTGATGTTTTTCTTATATAGTTCAAACCCTATTGTCTTTAATTTGTCTATTACTGCCATTTCTCCTTTAAAACCAATGCTTTTTTTGTGATTATTGTTTAAGTTGTTCATGTCCAATATCTTACATAATGACACATAAAATTTTCATAAAGAAATCATAAAGTTTTAATCAAGAAATAATAGAGACAAAATAAAGATCAATTTTGACTGCTATTTTATTTAAATATAAGTCATGTTGTGGTATGTCTTTTATACACATATACACAGAGTTATCCACAATTTTACATATCATACTTACAATTAAAATCTAAAAAATATTGAATAAGATCAACAATTTCTTAATTTATGGTGCGGAATAGGAGAATCGAACTCCTGTCTCATCCTTGGCAAGGACGTATTCTACCACTAAACCAATTCCGCATAATCTAATTTCCATCTTGTGCACCCACCAGGATTCGAACCCAGAACAGCGGTTCCGAAGACCGATGTGATATCCATTTCACCATGAGTGCTTTTAATTTTACTTAAAAAGTATTATATTTCAAGTATATAAACTAATATATCATACTTATGGATAAATCAACAATATTAAAAGACATTACCCTACCTGAAGAAATAATTTCAGTGCTAGAGACATTACACAGAAACAAAAACGAAACCTATTTAGTTGGTGGTTGCATAAGAGACATTTTGATGCATAAACAACCAAAAGATTGGGATATTACGACAAATGCAAATCCTGAACAAATTCAAGGTTTATTTCCTGATTCATTCTATGAAAACGACTTTGGAACTGTCGGGGTAAAAACCGAAATTGGGGTTATCGAAGTTACACCATTCAGAAAAGAAGGATCATATTCTGATGGTCGACGACCTGATAGTATTGAATATACAGATGACATCATCTTAGATCTATCAAGAAGAGACTTTACAATCAATGCAATAGGTTATAACCCTCTACAAGACAAAATTGTGGATCCATTTGGAGGAATGCAAGATATTAAAGACAAAATGATAAAGTGTGTCGGTGAGGCAGATAAGCGCTTTTCAGAGGATGGACTGAGAATTATGAGAATGCTCAGATTTGCAGCACAATTAGATTTTACTATTGAAAGTGAAACATTAGTGTCAGCAATGAATAATCGCGTAATTCTAGAAAAAATAGCCAAGGAACGAATTAAAGATGAGTTTTGTAAAATACTTATGTCTCCAAATGCCATAAAAGCCTTTATTTATATGAGTAAAATTGATGTTTTGCAATATATAACACCACACTTAAAAGAATCGGTCAATGTAACACAGAATGGGATGCACGCATATGATGTATTTGAACATTTAATTCGAAGTATGCAGTGTGCAGTAGATAAAAAATACCCCTTAGAAATAAGGATCGCTGCCTTATTTCACGACATAGGCAAACCCTCAACTCGATTATACTCTAAAGAAAAAAATGATTATACTTTTTACAATCACGAGGTAGTGGGTACAAAAATGGCTAAAAAAATACTAAATGATTTAAAGTTTTCACATGAAACAGTTGAGAAGGTTACAAAACTCGTAAGATGGCATATGTTTTTCTCAGACACTGAGCAAATTACACATTCTGCAGTACGACGAATGATAGCAAATGTAGGTCGAGAAAACATTTGGGATCTTATAAATCTAAGAATTTGTGACAGAGTGGGAACCGGTAGACCAAAAGAAGATCCATATCGACTTAGAAAGTATATGTCAATGATTGAAGAAGTAATGTCTGATGCAACTGATGTTTCAATGCTTAAAATTGGAGGAAAAGAACTGATTGAAGTGTTACACATGACACCTGGTCCTCAAATAGGTATGATATTAAACATATTACTAGATAAATGCCTTGAAAAACCTGAATTAAACACCAAAGAGTCTCTTTTGACCATTGCAGAGGAGTTGCTGGCATTGAGTGGTAATCAACTAGATGAATTAAATCACACTGCTTTGTTACACGCGAAACATGAGCAAGATGAGAGAGTTGATAAAATTAAGTCAAAATATAGAGTTAGATAGTTTTCACGTGTAACATTTAATTACGTTTGAGGTTTCTTGTGAAAGTTCTTGTGGATGTTTTTTAAATGTGAATCTGTAACATGAGTGTATATTTGTGTAGTTGCGATATTAGCATGCCCCAACATTGCTTGTACCGATCGAATATCTGCCCCATTCTGTAATAAATTTGTTGCAAAACTGTGTCTTAGGATGTGGGGGGTGATTTTCTTAGATATTCCCGCTATTATTGCATATTTTTTTACAATTCTTTCAATAGTACGAGGTGTCACGGGAAACAATTTATCGTTTATTATCTTTTTATCAGCCATAGACTTTGTTTTAAATTCTTTGACAGCTTGCATTGCATCCTCAGTTATAAAGACTACTCTTACCTTATTTCCCTTTCCCCTAACGGATATTTCACTCCGTGACAAGTCTAAATCATTAGAAAGTGAGCAGAGTTCAGAAACACGTAGTCCTGTTGAGAACAAAAGCTCAATAATTGCAATATCCCTATATTTTTCAATGTTTTTATCATTTATCTTTGATTTTGGTGCATTTAGTAATGAATTTAGCTCCATATCAGTCATAAATAATATATGTCTTTCTGGAATCTTAGCTAAATCAATTGTTTCGGGTGAAACAGCTGGAATTTCGTTTTTTTGTAAAAACTTGAGGAATGATCTAATCGAGATTAGGTAGTAATTTTGGGTTTTTTTACCAATATATTCATCTTGACTTTTATCAAAACCTGTTGTTTTTTTTCTATTTAAATACATTCTAAAGTCTCTTATATCTTGTCTTTTAATGTCCTTTATGTCCTTTATTCCTTTGCCGTGTAAATATTTTTCAAAGAAATTCAAATATCTACTGTAGTTTTCTATAGTCTTCAAACTCCGTCCTTTTTCTATTTCTATATATTCAAGGAAATTCCTTATACAGTGACTAATACTCATATAGTTACCATTATATCATTTTTTTGACTAATATATATTTTACGCACAATTTAGATATATATAGTTAATTATTTGAGTAATTCTATTTGCATAATAGGTAATTGTATGCTAATATATGTTAATGATTTCTAAAACTAAAAAAGCTAAAGTAATAGCAAAAACCAAACTGCATGATAAAGATACAGGTTCTTCTGATGTTCAAGTTGGAATACTGACAGAAAGAATTAATCAACTAGCAGATCATTTGAAAATACATAAAAAAGACAATAGTTCAAGAAGAGGATTGTTAAAGATGGTTTCAAAGAGATTATCTCATTTAAAATACATAAAAAAATCAGACACGGAGAGGCATGTAGCATCAGTTAAGGTTTCAAAGTCTAAATAATAACTACACATAAATTAAAAATAACCTTAGACTTAATACTTAGGGTTATTTTTAATTATTCACTAACTAATATATAATTATAACTATGGAAAATCTTAAACATAAAGGTCAGAGGGTTGGAGTTTTTATTGATACACAAAACTTATACCATGGTGCAAAAAATCTATATCGATCAAAAGTCAACTTTCAAAACATTATAACAGATGTATTGGCTGACAGAAATTTAATACGTGCAGTTGCATATGTAATTAATACAGACTCTGTGGAAGAACAAAACTTTTTTGATGCTCTTGGGAAGATGGGGATAGAGACAAAAATAAAAGATATACAAATTTTTAGTAGTGGATCCAAAAAAGCTGACTGGGATGTTGGTCTTGCTATAGATGCCATACGCTTAGCACCGAAACTTGATGTCGTTATTATAATTTCTGGTGATGGAGACTTTGTACATTTGGTACAGTATTTACAAGGAACATTTGGGTGTAGGGTGGAGGCGGTAGCATTTGGTCAATCAGCATCATCAATGCTCAAAGAATATGCCGATGAGTTTATTGATCTATCAAATGACCCTTCTAGATACTTATTTTTTAACAATAAGATTAATACAAAAAATCCAAGAAAGAGAAATATTAAATAACAAAAAAGATGAACGATAAAAAAGATTTCGAGAATAAAACAACTTCAATACACACACTGGAAAGTGATCTAGCTTCAGCTGTCAGGGATGAGAACTACGGTAAGAATATTATAAAAATAGTTACAGATCAAAATAAAAACTTTGCAATTCCTACAATTGTAGGTAATTCTGTTGTATCTAATTGGAATATAAAGTATATATTTACAAAAAAGAATGTTCTTATATTTTTTATAGCAGCTATCTTGATGGGAGCAGGAGGAACAATAGTGTACATATTGTATAAGGCTAAACATGTTCAAGTTAAGGACGACGTTGTACAGGCAGAAGCAACAACAACCAGTACTGTTGCAGCCAAACCACTTATAAAAAATAGTGATATTTTAAATCCAGAAATTATTCAATCAGCAGATTTTTCAGGTTTAAATAGATTTGAAATTATCACCGGAATCAATAAGATAAAAGACCTTCTTCTGACAAAAAAAATTGCACCTGGAAACAATATCTCTATCGGCACAAATCTTACTGTAGTTCATTTTTTTG
>JAYTDF010000081.1:0-1803 GCA_043736035.1 Candidatus Parcubacteria bacterium | reverse complement strand
TGAATTCCTATACGACCTTTATAGCCTGTATTGTTACACTCAGCACAGCCTACTGCTTCATATAATTGTTTTGGTATTTCTTTTATTTCATCCTTTTCATCATACCCATCGAGTGAATCAATAGTTTCTTGAATTATTTTTGTTTCTTTTTCGCTAATATCGGTAAGTTTTCTACATGAAGTACATAATGTTCGGATAAGTCTTTGTGCTATTGCAAGATGGAGTGACGATGTCAGTGTTTTTGGATCAGCACCAAGGTCTATAAGTCTGATATATGTTGCAGCAGCATTGTTGGTGTGAAGTGTTGAAAACACCAAGTGACCAGTGAGCGCAGCTTGTATTGCAGTAGAGGCTGTTTCCCCGTCACGAATCTCACCCACAAGAATGATATCTGGATCTTGTCGAAGAATTGAACGAAGCCCATCCGCAAATGTATATCCTTTGTGTTCATCAACTTGAGTTTGAACAATTCCTGGTAGATGATATTCAACCGGATCTTCAATGGTGATTATTTTATATTCAGGAGACATTGTTTTTTTCAAAAAAGCATACAAAGTAGTTGTTTTTCCTGAACCAGTTGGTCCTGTTAAAAGAATAAGTCCATTTGGTCGACTAATCTCTTTCATCACTATATCATATAGCTTTTTTGTCATTCCTAAATCTTCAAGTCCAGATGATATAGATTTTGGATTTAAAATACGCATCACTATTGATTCACCATATGCACCAGGAATTGTTGATACACGAATCTCAATATCAGTTGTATAAATCTTGATAGTAAATCTTCCATCTTGAGCATTTTCTTTCAAATTTAATTTTAAACCAGACAAAAGTTTTAGACGAGAAAGAAGAGAATGATATGTTTCAATATCAAACCGAGTAGCTTCAATCAATACCCCGTCAATACGATATCGAAGTTTTGAATACGTTTCCTCTGCTTCAATATGAATATCTGAGGCCAGAGTGGCAAGTCCACCAGCCATAATTACTGCTAAAAGTTTCGAAAGACGATGACTTTTTTTCTCTTTCAATGCATCTTCAATGAAAACTTTTATATCAGTTAAGCTTTGTGTTTTTTTAACAAGCTCCTCTATTTCATTGTCAGAAATATCAAGTGACCCTGCTTCTGTTTCTACTGCAAACGATAAGTCTTTATATAAAGCAAAAGCTTTTTCAATACTATACATAGATGTCATATGGAAAGTAATCTCATAACCTTTTCTTTTTAAATCATCAACAGTTGCTTCCATGTTTGGGTTTTGGGGGTTGTAGATAGCAAGATGCATTTTTTTACCAATAATGTCAAAGACAACACATTCAGATTTTTTAGCCTCTTCTTGATCAAGTAACCGAAGGGCGTCGGTGTTTATGGAGACTGTGGAAAGGTTTATATAGGGAATGGAGTATTTATCAGAAAGCATTTTTACCAATCGTTCATCTTCTTCCTGTCTCATTTGTTTAAGTTGTTGATTTTTCTTATCTTCATCAAAGATTATAGTCATGTGTGTATTGTAAATGTTTATGATGTTTTGTGCTAGGGGTGAGGTGGTTGTGCTTGACTTTTGTGTTAAAATATGCTAATATATAAATACGTAAGGTCGATATATGTGATCGATCCCGCCCTCTAAAAACAACCAACAACCAACAACCAAATTATGAAAATTCAGGAAATCAGCTATATTGTCGCCGTGTTTGCCGCTATCCTGCTATTGCCGTCTTGTATACGTTTTCGTCCAGTTGATGCTCGTACAGGTCAACCTCTCAACCAAGGTCCCTACGGGAATCAAGGTGGGTATATGGGGC
>JAYTDF010000080.1:0-11325 GCA_043736035.1 Candidatus Parcubacteria bacterium | reverse complement strand
CTCCCAAAGTCCATTTTAAGATGTGTTCTTCAACATCCTTTCTGGGAAATGAATACAATACACGTGATGAGTCTACAATTTCTTTTACAAAGCTTTGATCAGGTCGAGGCCATGGCTCCATTGCAGATGCAGAAAATGCAGATGAAGCAACACCATCAATCATAAGCTTTAAATACATCTGGAAACGTCCAATATTTGTAAAATCTTCAGGTAAAAAAGTTGGTTTAAATTCTTTTTCAAAAGAATCAGCATCATCTGCTCCAATGCGAAATGCAATCATCGTTCCTACGTTTCCAAACACAGCATCGTGCACGATCTCTGTCATCTGCTTTACATACTGGTGCGCAACGATGAGACCTAGTTTATACTTTCTGGCTTGAGACAAGATTTGCGCAAATGAATCATTGATAAAGTTTTGGAACTCATCCACATAGAGATAGAAATTTGGCATTTCCTTCATGTCACGTTCTGATATGTCCGCCCGACTCATAGCTGCAAGATAAATCTTTGTTACGAATAGTGATCCCAAAAGGTTTACAGCATCTTCTCCGATACGCCCAATGGAAAGATTGAAAATAATTATTTTCTTTTCATCCATGGCTTTTCGAAAATCAAATGATGATTTTGTTTGTCCGATAATATTTCGTATCAGTGCGTTTGAGATAAATTGTCCCACTTTGTTTTGTATAGCAGGTACAGCTTCAGCCACCATCTTGTCAGTCATCGATGCAAATTCTTTTTCCCAATAAGCTTTTACCGTTGGCTCTTTCAGACGGTCAATCACGTCCTTACGAAATGTCTTGTCTGAGAGCATGCGGTTAACGTCAAGTAGTGTAGCTTCAGGGATTTCCAAAAGCGCCAAAAGCGTATAATTCAAAATATACTCCATACGAGCCGACCACTGATCTTTCCAGATTTTCTTAAACGTTGACATGAGTCCTGATACGATAAACTGAGAACGAATACTTTGTGATGATTCATCACCTGCTGCTGTATCTTCCAACACATTTAATGCCACAGGATATTCCATATCAAAGGGTGCAAAATATATGACATCTTTGATACGATGCTCTGGAACGAATTCTAAGAGTTTTTCAGCGGTTGTACCATGCGGATCGAGATATGCCATCCCTTCCCCGTTTTGGATGTCCTGGATGGCCATATTTTCAAGTAAGGTGGACTTTCCCATACCAGTCTTACCGATAACATACATATGACGAAGACGGTCTTCCTTATAGATACCAAATTTGTTCTGTTTTCCGCGAGCATCGGTAACACCAAAATAGGTTATTTCTTTGCGTTTATTTTCGTCGTTCATGTGCCTGATTTTACCACAAAAATCGTAGTTGGTCATATCTGCTAAATTTATTTATGAAATGAGTTTCTTCGCAGACTCTTTGTTCTAGACAAAGAGTCGAGGACTGAAACGGAATGAAATAAATAAATTTTACGGAGTATACACAACACTCCTCTTCAGGAAATTTATCAACTTAATCACATCATTATTTTTATCATTACTCTTCAAGATAACAATCACCACTTTTCTCATCCCACCTTTTAGTGTCGGTATCTCAAAAATAGAAGCTGTTGTCTGTAGAGCTTGATCAATATAACCATTTTTACCACCTACATATCCTGTAACCAATAGTTGTGGATTTCGGTTTAACCAGGTATGCCCTTTTATAGAAAATTGCTTAACACGGGTTGTATCAAATACTGTTGGATCATGTTTCCAAATATAGCGAACGAGTTTTAATAAATCGTTCGGAGTTGAACTATTTTTCGGATCAAGACCTGATGGATCATTGTAATACGTATCCTCCATACCAAGTGATGCGGCCTTTATATTCATCTGATCCAAAAATTCTTGATGTCCATAGTGATCAGCAAAAACTTCTGCCGCATCATTGGAGGATTCCATCAAAAGCGGAAAAATAAGATCAGTGAGTCGTATTTTTTCTCCTAACGATAAACCCCCTTGTGCACCATAGGCATTGGTCGCATCTCTTGAAACGATGGCAACTTCTTGTAAATTCATTTTTTCTGTAGCAATCGTTGAAGTCATCAATTTACTTACAGATGCTATAGGAAATACAGTGTCTGAATTTTTGTCCACTATAATCTCTCCGCTGTCCAAGTCCGCCATCAAGTATGCCCTAGAACTTAAAACTGGTAATATAGCTTTTTCAACCAAATCATATTTGTCAACCAATTCATCACCACCAGCCGACATCTCTTCATTAGGAAGTTCTCGTGTCCCAATCACTAAAGTTTTATCACTATATTTATTTATATTATCGGTCAAATACTGATTGCCCATACTTTCATCGAATCCAATCCTTGATACACCAGGAATGTTTATATTAAAATATTTATTGATATCAAATGTTTCTTTTGCAGCGACCACTTTTTTTTCTGTCGTGGTTGAACTCGAAATCGTATTTGTGAAAATATCCCTATTCAAATCTGCTCGTACATACATTTTTTTTAATTCTTCGTTTACTTTTTCTTGGTCTGATTTTATATCTTGTGCAACAACTTGAGTTTTATCATTATTATTCAAAAACAATAATGTACTTTGAGTTAAAAATGATACTACCGATATACCAACAATGACCATACCTATAGCACCTAATCCGAATTTCCATATACTAGTCGCAGGTCTTGGAACAACAACAATTTCTTGTTCTGTATGATGACCTGAATTAACATATCCATCAGAATGATCCAGGTTTGACCTTAGAGTTTCTAAGTATTTATGATAATCGGCATTATAGGGGTTATTTTCCATATTCTAAAATTAATTATAATATATCTTTTATAGTAACAACTAGCATCAATGTTAATAATAGTATAAATCCAACACTGTTCAAAGCATTCACAAATTTTATAGGTAATTTTCTTTTTATAACCCCTTCAATAACCGCAATCACAACCCGTCCTCCATCAAGCGCTGGAAATGGAAGTATATTCATAGCGGCTAGTGAGATCGAAATCAGTATAGTGACAAAGAGTAATGATACAAATCCTTCATGTGATGAAGTGCCAACAACTTTTGCAATACCTACAGGTCCTGATACTTCATCCCATGAACCATGTCCGGAAAATAATTTTCCAAAGAATCCTATCACCCCTGTAAACACTTGTATGGTTAAGTTATACGTTCCTTGAAGTCCATAATATATGCTCGGAAATAATCCCATGCGTACAGTTGCTGTTTCAGCTAAACCAACACCAATAGTGTTGTTTGCAGATTTTTCAACCTTGATTGATGTAGTCGCGTTATTTTTAAGTAAAACAAGAGAAAATACTTGTGGTGCATTTTTTATACTTTCTTGAACTTGTTTAATACCTGTTGTGCTTGAACCATTTATGGTCAACACATAGTCTCCTGCTTTTATACCAACTTTATCAGCTGGACTATCTTTTAATATTTGATGTATAAGAACCTGTCTGTCTCCTTGAATATATTTATCATTTACTCCATCAAGTGCGACTTTTGATGTTCCGATCAATAAGGTTAAAGACATCAACATCCATGCAAATAAAAGGTTAAATAGTACCCCTGCACATAAAATCACCACTTGTTTCCAGGCTGCGATATTTTGAAAATTTCTTTTATCCCCTTTATCCTCAGCATCCTCGGGATTTTCACCATGGATTTTTACATACCCTCCAAGCGGTAAGGCATTTAATGCATAGGTAGTCTCACCTCTCTTAAATGAAAAAACTTTTGGTGGAAACCCGAGTGCAAATTCATCAACTCGAACTTTGAATAATTTTGAAGCAAGAAAATGTCCTAACTCGTGTACGAACACAAGAATTGAAAGGACTAATAAAAATAAAAGTGTAGTGACCATTTAGTTTGTAATTTCTTTTTCTTTTTTAGCGAATAATGTGTCTAGTGAGGACATGGCGGTTTCCATATGTTTATCAAATTCTTTTTTAGATCTTGAAACATCATCTTCAGACATCTCTCCCTCTTTCTTTTGAGTGTTCATATCATCGTTTACTGCATTTCGTTCTTGTCGCATTGATACTCGAGCATCCTCCAATTTTTCTTTAGCTTGTTTTGCAAGCTGAAGTCGTCGTTCTCCTGTTAGATCTGGGAAAATGATTCGAAGCCCTTTTTCATCAACTGAGGTAGAAACACCAAGATCGGCTACTATTACCGCCTTTTCAATAGCCTTAATAAGTCCCCCATCCCACGGAGATACTCTGATACATTTTGCATCTTCTATACCGATTGAGGCTACATTTGATAGTGGAACCATTTCACCATATGATTCTACACGAACTTGATCAAGAAATGCTGTAGAAGCTCTTCCTGTTCGGATATTCTGATATTCATTTTGTAACCATGTTTCTATTGATTTTGCTTTAGTAAGGAAATTTGAAAAATTGTATGACATATACAGGGTATTATAGCATGAGTTTATTGTTTTTTCGAGAAAATTTGTTAATTTGACAAATTTTTAGAGTTTGATAATATGTATATACAGTTTCGAGGTCAACTACCCAGCCGAAAGTATGAAAATACTTTTAATTTAGCTAAAAGACACTATTTATTTAGTGTCTTTGTGTTTTATTAGATTGATATATTTTTGTACTACTTTTTCTAATTCTTCTTCAGATACATATCCAATACTTAAACCAAGTCTTTTTATATCTATAGGTCGAACTTGATTTAAGATTATAGAAGAATCATGGAAAGGTATTTTTACATACCAATCTCCCGAATGTTTTTTACTTGTCAATGGTCCCACAAGAAAAAATTTTTCAGAAAATTTATTCATAATCAATACAGGTCTGGTTTTATCTACACCTCTTCCGTTTTGTTCAGATCCAATATTTATACCCAAATAGCACCAGAATATTTCCCCTAGTTTTACAGTTAAATGTCTTTGTTTTTCGGTATTATTTTCCATTCAATCATTCTACCTGAACAAAGATGAAGTTTTCATAAAGATATTATAAAGATTCAGTAAACTAAAAAACCTTATTTATAAACTCCTCTATATCCAAACCTAAAGAACCAACACTTTCAAACACAAAATCAGGATAATACAGCAAGTATGTGAGCATTGACGAACTACTTTGTACAAATATCCCTCTTTTCTTGTGAACTGAAAGTTTATATACCACAGGCTGACTCTGAAATGATATTTTAGAAATATTTGTAACAATATTTCTTACCCCTTCTTTTTCAAGCATTGAAAGTGGTGCAACTTCAAACATCGCGATACCGTTTACATCTTTTTCTATAAGTGGTATAAATGTGTAAAATTCTTCTCCTTTATAGTCAGGCATTACAGCAACGTATACTTGATGTCCAGGTATATGTTCGCGGAAAGTTAACTCATCAAATGTATGACGAAGTGTGTCTATATTTTTTATGAACTCGAGTGCATTGTAAGACAGGTTTATATTCTTATGATTTTTATGTTTTGAATGTTTTGTCTCAAGTGTGTGTATAGGTAAGAATAATAGTCTCATATATCTTGATACTATCTCACCTGTAGTTGTTGCATTGTCATTATACTCCTTGGTGTTGATGTGTATTTGATGAGGAAATTTTATTTTATAATTTTCTGTATTATTTATTTTTACTAACTCTTCAATTTTTTGGGCATTGTGAAAAATCTCGTCTGAAGCTTTGTATAGAAAAGTTACTTGTTTTGCAAATAGTTTTGTATTTTCTTTTATGTTGTCAATAGCTTTGTCAATATTGTGTACGAAAACAAATACCCTGTCATAATTTTTAAGCTTTACTTCAGGGGTTATTGTGCGTCCATGCATAAGCCATTCTGAGTTTGCAGTTACTGCGCAGATCTCTATATCAATATCTTTATATACCTTTATGAGAGTTTGTTCGAGCGACGTGATGTCCTCTTGCACATTGTATCGAGTAGCTTCATCATCAATGTGTGCTGATTTAATAAATAAAAACTTTTGCATGTGTTTTTATTATATAATTATTATCATTTAAATGCACTCTTCCTCAACTTCTCCCTAAAAAATCCTATTGCAAATCTATGTGCCTCTGCATTAATTTTAATAATATCATCCTCATTTACATTCTTTTCTTTTAAAATTTCCCCATTGAGAACTTCCCTCGCCTTATGTTTTTTATCTTTCACAATAGATACTGAGTCCTTGAAAAATTTTTGAGCAATTCCAAGCTGTATTTGATTACCATCTGTTACTACCAGGTTCGGCATTCCCCATTCTGTATGCTTAAATCGACGAGACAATACTTCATACAATGCTCTTCCATCATCAGCAGTTTCCTGACCTCGTATAATAAACTTTTTATATTCATGCTTTCGAAATTGCCCATTGACCTGAACCACCATCACCCCTATCATGTTTTTTCCGGCCATATGAGCTATGTCATACGCCTCGATACGAACATCATTTTCAGTTGATTCTCGATTTATCAGAGAGATATCATTTATATGATTGAGTGCATAAATCTTATTTCGTATCAGTGCAGCTTTTTCAAACTCTTTTTCTTTGGCTAAATCACTCATTTCCTTTGATAAAATTTTCAAAACTTTTTCAGTATTTCCTGATAAAAATAATTTAATTTTTTCGATCTGCTTTTTATATTCTTTCACTGTAATCTTATCGACACAAGTTCCTGGACACAATCCAATCGTATAATTAAAACAAGGCTTATTTTTATGCATCGCACATTTCTCATCACGATACGGAAAGAGACGTCTGATAATTTTCAGAGCAGCTCTCAATTGTATTGTTGACAAAAACGGACCATAATAATTATCTGATTTTAGATTTTCTATATTTCTACCACGAACTATACGCACCATAGAGAACTCCTCTTCAGTGATTTCTATATATGAATAACTTTTATCATCTTTTTCCTTAGTGTTGTAATATGGATGATTTTTTTTAATCAGTTCTGTTTCTAAAAGTAATGCTTCTAAAACCGAGTTAGTTTTTTGAAATTTAATAGTATTTGCCTTCGCTACCATGTCAACCAATAACATACCTCGAGTCTTTATCAAATCAGCAGAGAAATAACTTTTTACTCGTTCTTTGAGTGAGGTTGCTTTTCCAATGTATAAAATATCTTTTCCTTTTTGGAAAAAGTATACCCCGGGACTATCTTCAATTTTTATTTTTTTAAATTCGTCTTGTGTCATGTTAATCAGTTAATATTTCATTTTCCGGAGCAATTTCAACCGGTACAGTTTCCACAGGCTCGTCAATTACCTTTTTATTTTTATTTTCAAAATCACACTGATACGTTGAACAGCTCTGCAAAAATTCACGAAGATACGCTGCTGCACCTTTTGTATTTGTAGACGGACCTTTTTCCAACATATATACTATAGCGTATTTCGGATCAGTATACGGCCAAAAACCTACAAACCATGAGTTTATATATTGATTATGATTTCCAGTTTGTGCAGTACCTGTCTTACCTGCAAGTTTTAGACCAGGAAAGTCGAGCGATTTAGCAGTTCCTGCAGTTACTGTTAAACGCATACCTTCAGAAATTTCGTCAAAATAACTTTGACTTACTTTCTTTAATTTGTTATCTATTGGAATATATTTTGTAGATTCTGTTGTATTTATTTTAAATTCGGGCACATTTGACGCATCTCGTGCCAAAATTGTTGTCATTCCTAAAATCTGAATTGGTGAAATAGAAAATCCGTATTGTCCGATAGCTGAGTGATAGGTGTCTCCCAATCTCCAAATGTCACCATTAAAGGCTTTCAGTTTCCATTCAGGGGTTGGTATAACTGATTGCTTCGTGTTAAAAAACGTACCTGCATGTCTATTATCTAGTCCAAAATATTTTGCATATTCTTCAAGTTTAGAAATTCCTAACCCTTTTTTTCCAGGAACACCACCCCCAATCGTATAAAAATACACATCTGACGAAACTGCTATAGCCTCACGAACATTTGTGTATCCGTGTGCTTTCCAGTCTTTGAACACAGTATTTTGTCCAGGATTATATGGATTGGGTACAACCAATTTCCCGGTAGACAAAATCTTTTCTTCAGGAGTAACTACCCCTTCATTTAATCCAGCCAAAGCAAACATCGGTTTTACAATAGATCCAGGTGCATATAGGCCGTCAACATATCGATTTAAGAATATACTTCGTGGATCATTTATATTTTTTGTAATTGTTTCCACATCTGTCCCATCAAACATCACGTTTGAATCAAAGTCAGGATACGTAACTGCTGCTAAGATCGATCCATCTGTCACATCTGCAATCAATGCTACACCTCCATTGTATCCACTTTCCTGCCCCGCTTTTTTAAATGTTTCAAAAAGGGCTTTTTGTATATCATAATCAATTGTTAAATATACGTCCTTTCCGTTTTCAGGTAAATCAGCAGTGTTCTGTGAAATAACATTACCTGCAGAATCAATTTCGGAATAAAAATATCCCGGTTTGCCATTTAAATCTTCATTGTAAAATTTTTCTATACCACCAACTGTTTCCACTTCTTTATTTATGTAAAATCCGTTTTTGTCACGTTTAGGAAATTTGATATAGCCCAAAAGATTTCCAATTCCATTAGAATCTTTGTATTTTCTAATCTGTGTGTTGTCTGTACTGGTTGCCTCAGTTGTCGTTGCAGTCTCTTCATTCCAAGCGAGAGGTGTTTTATTTCTATCATATATCACGCCACGAGCGGAGAAAATAGGTGTTGTTTCAAAACGATTATTCTCAGCTTTATTTTCATAATATTCACCCTTAACTATTTGTAGTTTATAAGCATTAAACCAAAAAAAAGCAAACACCACCGTAACTCCAAAAATTATTATATAAAAAATATAATTTGAAATTGGTTTTATAATACGACCTTCCAATTGATTGTGATCGAATGATGGTAGGTTCAATTGATCAATCAATATATCTTCTGGAGAAATATGTTTATTCATCTATGTTTTATTTAAAAATAATTTTATAGACGTTTTGTGGGGAAATAATAAGTTGCGCATACACAATTGTAAATGTCGATTTATTATCCTCATCAACATTAATTATTTTAGCAAAAGGCTTAACCCCATCAACAGTACGGATATATACATATGAATCTTTTTTAACAATAGTTTTTGGTGGTACTTTAGCGATAAGTTGTCCGTAGCCTAACCCTTCAAATACATAGGATTGATAGGTGTGATCAGCTTGTTTAACAATCTCAGGTGTTGAAGATGAAGTAGTTCCTACATCTACAGATACAGATTTTTCAGCAATATCACCAGGGATAATACCATCCTGTTCTATTAGAAAATTATTTTTAAAACCCGCATCAGAGAATAACTTGATATGTATCGTCGAAGATGAATTACTTGTTGTAACACCTATTACATAATCTGAAAAGTAATCATATACGGAAAGACCATCAACAATCTGCGCATCTTTTTGCTTTGCAATAAATTCATCTGTTTTTAAAAATACAGGCGCTACATCATATGTTCCAACAAAAGAATTTTTATTTTGAGTGGTATTTTCGTTCAAATCCTGTAGTTTCTTTGCAGCATATCCGTGCACAAAATATCGTGTTTGAGGAATGACATACAAACAAATTACGAATAAAAAAAATATTACAAAGGTTCTATATATGATAGATTTGTAATCAAAAAGATTCATCCCTTGATTGGCAATTTTATACGAATTCTGTTTTCGTCTATTTCCCAAACTTATAATACTTCTACCTCCTAACTTGTTCGTTAGGCTGGTAAAAGCATCGTTTGATAAATATCTGTTTTTTAGTTTATCTCCTGATTGATAATTCATCTTCATTTTCTATGATTATATCACGATAATACTCTATATTCGATGCAATGATGCCAGTACCGCGAACCACGGCCGTCAATGGATCTTCTGCAACCACAACTTTAATTCCAAGGTATTCTGACAATGCCTCATCGAGTCCTTTTATAAGAGCACCTCCTCCAGTTAGATAGATACCATGTTCCATGATGTCAGACAGGACTTCTGGAGGTGTTGATTCCAATACTTCTTTTACTGACTCAAAAAGTGAGTCTGCGGATAAATGGATTGCATCATGAATATCCTCTTCTGTAACCACAATTTCTTTTGGTAATCCAGTAATCAAATCTCTTCCGCGTATGGTTGATTCTCGAACTGGGTCAGACGGAATAATATTTGATAATTCCATTTTCAATTGCTCTGCTGATTTTTCACCAACGAGTACTTTAAATTCATTTCTAATATATGAAATAATTTCAGTATTAAATCTATCTCCGGCAACCTTTATATTTTTACCACGAACGATTCCACTGAGAGAGATGATGGCAATATCTGTTGTACCCCCACCGATATCGATCACCATATTTCCTTGTGCCTCTTTTATGGGTAAACCGATACCGATAGCCGCAGCTATCGGTTCCTCGATGATAAACACATACCTCGCGCCCGCATTGTAAGCAGCATCTCGAACTGCTCGTCTTTCAACGTTTGTTACACCATAGGGCACACCAATAACAACTGATTGAAGTGAGGAAGTTTTTAATACTTCAATAGTTTTTCTGATAAAATAGGCCAACATCTCCTCTGTCACTTCAAAATCAGAAATAACCCCATCAACCAGAGGACGGATAGCAGCGATATGACTCGGAGTTTTTCCAAGCATGATCTTCGCTTGATTTCCAACTGCTACAACTTGATTTGTTTTTTGATTGATAGCAACAACAGATGGCTCATTGATAATAACCCCTTTTCCTTCAACATATACGAGTGTGTTTGCAGTGCCCAGATCAATTCCAATACCTAATCCTTTACTCTTAATGTTAGAGACCTTGTTTTTTGAGAATGATTTGAGGAAATTGAATGCCATGTTTCAGGTTATAATAGCATAGTAAACCCTGACCACAAAGGAGAAAACTTGTCCAACTCAAGATATTGAATTCTAACCTGAACCATAACACCTCTCCGGCTGTAGGATAGCTGTATACAAAAAAACAAAACCCTTTTTTGAAAGGGGTTTGTTTACTTCATTATTTTACGGAAATTTATCTTTTTTCAAATTTTGCAGTTACTTCACGATTTTTATTCATCATAACAGAACACGATCCTCTACCTGAACAGTCTCCGCTCCAGCCGACAAAATATTCTTTATTAGCACGCGTACCGGTCAGCTTACTTTCCATCGTGGACATACTATCACCGGCATAAGGGTTTGCTTTCAAAATAATCTGTGTGTATGCAGGATATTGTACAGTACGACTATCTTGAGGGCTGATCGTACTTTTTGTTGCACCCTGTTTCTTTACTGACAAACTAAAATACTTGGTAGTTGTTGC
>JAYTDF010000079.1:0-5318 GCA_043736035.1 Candidatus Parcubacteria bacterium | reverse complement strand
ATATTTATTTTGTAAAAGGGGCAACTGAGGACTCTATTTTAGCTTTTGCCAACGAGGTTAAGAAAAACACAGATATTTTAGATGTAAAATATACTTCCCGTGATCAAGCTTATCAGAATTTTAAAGAAAGACATAAAGATGAAGAGGCAACAATTCAAGCGTTGACTGAGATAGGGGACAACCCATTACCAGCGAGTGTAAATATAAAAGCAAAAGATCCAAATAAGTATGACACTATTGTTAAGTTTTTAAAGGATAAAGAAGTTGCTATGGGAAATGATACTATCATTGATAAGATCAACTATACTGAAAAAAACCAGCAAGCAATAGGTTCGTTGAACAGAATTATCAACGCTTCAAACAAGTTGGGTATATTGATTGCAGTGTTCTTTGCTATTGTATCAATACTTATAACTTTCAATACTATTAGACTTGCTATCTATATCTTCAGAGAGGAAGTGTCTGTGATGCGTTTGGTTGGTGCGAGTGAGACATATATACGAGCTCCTTTTGTTACTGTAGGTATACTATATGGTTTGGTATCAGCTATTGTGACGACGATTATATTATTGCCGATTACTCACTATGCTGGTAATTGGACAGAGAAGTTAGGGACAGGTATGAATTTGTTTGATTACTACAGAGCAAATATGTTAATGATCACTGTTGCATTGGTTGTAGCAGGATCAATGCTTGGGGCGATATCATCGTTCTTGGCGATAAAGAAATATTTGAAGGTATAAATAAACCTTCTCAAAAAAATAATCATCCCCAACCAGGATGATTATTTTTTTGTTCAGGTTTAGAAGATTAGAGACAGGTAAAAAAAATGGACCGACCCTCTTGTGAAGGATCGGTCTTTTGGTTTGCGACGGATTGGTGTTAATTTGGGTTAACATAGTATTGCGGCCCGTCGCCGTATACATGATGGGCTTGTGATCCATGATAGATCGTTTGTCCAGCACCGTTCGGTCCGTTGTTATAGCGACCTGGTCCGCTACCGCCATAGTACGTGGGAGAGTTACCTCCGCCATACTGTGTAGGTCGACCGTAGTAGTCTCTTTGTTCCCGATGTTCAATCGGAGGACAATATACATTACCGGGGTTGAACTCGCCGTTATAAGCAGGCATCGGTCTCATGGGAGGTCCTCCAGCACCCTGAACCGGCACGTCGATCGTGCAGGAAACAAGAAAGGTAAACAGGGGAATAATCAGGAATTTTAGTGTCTTCATGTTAATTTTTGGTTGTTTGTTGTGATTTCTTCAGTTGGTTCGATACCGACTTGATGTATATATAATAGCACAATTGGACCCAAAAGTCAAGCAAAATTGTTATATATAAAAATCCTATTAACCAAAGAGATACTTTAGTAGATTTTTTGATTAAGGTTGGTAGATTTTATCGCAGGATTTTATAGATCATATTTAGATAATAAAAATAAAAAAAATATCTACATACACAGTTTATTGAAAAACAAAATAAAAATACTCAATTAAGAGTACTTTTATTCCTGCGACTGGCGCCAGCTTGTGAAGATAAGGGTTTAAAAAACCCGGCGGTCTAACGGACCTTTTTCTCTTCGGCTTGTTACAATGTATATTTTACTTATGCTAAAAATAAAGTCAATATCAAAACATCTCAAAATATGACATAATACCCTCATGAAATCAGAAATATTACAAAATACAATACAAGCATTATTCGCTAAAGACAAAGGGATATTGGCTGCAGATGAGTCTGTGGGGTCTATCAACAAGAGATTTGAGGTGCTTAACATAGATCAGACTGTAGAAAATCGCCTCGCTTTTAGAAAAACACTTATAGCAACACCAGAGTTACATAACTATATCAGTGGAGTTATATTTCATGATGAGACTTTTAGACAAGAGATAGAGGCGGGTAAAACATTTGCACAATACTGTGAAGAGAACAACATCATACCTGGTATCAAGGTTGATGAAGGATTGGCTGAGTTTCCTAATTTTCCAAATGAGAAGATAACTATAGGAATAGATGGTCTTAAAAAAAGATTCGAAGAATACTTTACTCTTGGGGCGCGTTTTTGTAAATGGAGAGTGGTGGTAGATGTAAAAGCTTCAACAGATGAGATCATAGAGCTTAACCTTAGAAACCTGGCTATATATGCAGCGTTGGCACAGGAAGCTGGTATAGTGCCTATTATAGAGCCTGAGGTTATGTATGACGGTGAACATACAATCGATGAAACTCGTGAGAAAATGTCTTTCGTCCTCACACATCTTTTTGGTGACCTTGCCTTATATCGAGTTGATCTTAAGAATGTTATCTTAAAAACAGCAATGGTATTATCAGGAAAAAAATCAATCGTAAAAGCTTCAAGTGATGAGATCGCAAATGATACATCACACATCCTATTATCAACTGTACCTGAAAACATCGGTGGTGTAGTATTTTTATCAGGTGGTCAAACTCCAACTGAGTCGACATTAAACCTTTCAAAAATCATGCAACATGGACCATACAAATTTCCAATCACATATTCATACTCTCGAGCACTGCAAGATCCAGTTCTAGAAGCATTCTCTCAAGAAAAAGATATTGATACGACACGAAAAATATTTATTGATCGCTTAGAAATGAATACTCTTGCACTTGAAGGTAAATACACTTTAGAAAATGAAACAGGTTTGTCATCACACATTAGCAACGTAACACATAGTCAAGATCTATAATTTTATCATCATGATTACCATCGTATTAGTAATACAAAGCATACTTATAGTAAGTCTCATCATTTTTATTCTCGTAAAAAAAGATGATATTGTGAATGTGGATCTTTCGGGTATTGAACGATTGGAGGCACAGCTCAAAGATGAAATGATGCGATCTCGACTTGAAAATAACACAGGGCAAAAAGAGATTCGTGAAGAACTCGATAAAACTCTTAATGCGAACTTTTCTAGTATTACCCAAGTTGTTGAAGGGCGTTTAAACATTTTACAAAAAGATAATTCTGAAAAACTTGAGAAAATGCGTGAGACTGTGGACGAGAAATTACATGCAACCCTTGAGAGACGCTTTGGTGAATCGTTTAAAATGGTGTCTGATCGGCTTGATCAAGTGCATAAGGGGCTAGGTGAAATGCAAACAGTTGCAGCTGGGGTAGGGGATCTTAAGAAAATTCTTTCCAACGTTAAGACTCGTGGTACATGGGGTGAAGTTCAGCTTGGAAATCTTATCGAAGAAATATTTACACCTGATCAATATGAAAAAAATGCAAAGACAAAGAAGGGTTCATCTGACAATGTTGAATATGCTATAAAATTACCCGGAAATAGTGAAGGTATATCACATATATTTTTACCTATAGATGCAAAGTTTCCACTTGAAGATTATCAACGATTGATGGAAGCTCGTGAAAATAACGAGGATTTGATTTCATTTTCAAAAAATCTAGAAACAAGAATCAAGGCTGAAGCAAAAGACATTAAAAATAAATATATCGATGCACCATATACAACGGATTTCGGGTTATTGTTTTTACCTGTGGAGAGTTTATACGCTGAGGTACTTCGTATTCCGGGGCTATTTGAATCTGTGCGCCGTGAATATAATGTAATCATTACCGGTCCTACAACAGTACAGGCTATATTGAATAGTTTGCAAATGGGATTCAAGACATTATCAATACAAAAAAGATCATCTGAGGTTTGGGAAATATTAGGTGTGGTTAAAAAAGAATTTAATAACTTTGGAGTAATACTTGAGAAAACTCATAAAAAGATACAGGAGGCAGGGAATACAATTGAGCAAGCGATAACAAGAAATAGTGTGCTTACTAAGAAATTAAATAAGGTAACTGATAATCCACTGCTTCCAGATGGTGAGAAGGATGACACCCTTGCGGCGATTGCTGCTATTGAGGAGGTTGTTGAGGAATAATACTTGTTTTTTCTTTATAAAAATTTCAGCAAAACCTTAGAGTTTCTTTATGAGAACTTTATCTGTGTTTCTGTATGATTAGGTAATGGAAAAAACAATAATAAACAATCAATCAGATAAACTTGCAAAAACAATGCATTTTGCATATACTATTGATATGACAACAAATGTTCAAATACGCATAGATACAGGGTTAAAAAACGAAGCAGAAAAAACACTCAATAAATTGGGCTTAGATTTGCCTACGGCATTTCGTATATTTTTAAATAAGGTAAACCTCGTTGGAGGTATACCATTTTCTGTAACTGATGATAATTATTTCTTATACTCAAATAAAGAAGAAGAGGAAATATTGAATGCATACAAAAACAGTCCTCGATCAAAAAAATTTAATAACAGCAAGGAATTAATAAAGTTTTTAAGAGCTCAATAATCAATGGAGATAGTCACTACGGATAAATTTAACAAAAAATATAAAAAATTAAGCAAAGATGCAAAGATGCAAAGAATAAAATAGATATAGCTTTAGATAAATTTATTATTAATCCATTTGATATTTCCTTATCGAATCATAATTTGCAGGGAAAGCTTAAGGGATTTAAGTCTATAAAAGTCGGGTTTGATTTAAGGATTTTGTTTAAAGAGGAAAATGGATATACTTTAGTCATTATGATTGATTTGGGCAAACATGATGATATTTACTAAATGAAGGCTTAACGATATACTTAACACATGGATTTCATAAACAACAATGCAAATATATTCTTCTTTGTAACTACAATCTTTGTTATCATACTTACTATCTTAACCTTGATACTTTTGATAGCAGCTGTAAAATTGTACAAATTTATAGCCAAAGCAATCGAGCAGGGAGATGTCATTTTGGAGGAGGCAAAAGCTAATAATTTCGTTAAAAAGGTAGCACCTGTGGTATTGCCCATCATTCTGCCAATAATCTCATTTTTTGCGAAGAAGAAATCTAAGAAGAAATAGACTAAAAAACGAACTTGCTTTTCATCTCTCAATATATGGTATAATATAACCATATGAAAAATACATCAAAAAACCAAAAAGATAACAATCATAATGTCGCACTTGCTGTAGGTATTACAGGACTGTTTGCTTCAGCCTTGCTCGGTGCACATTTTTTATTCAACACAGAGAAAGGTAAAAAGAGCCTAAAACATTTAAAAAGCTGGTCATTTAAAATGAAAGGGGAATTATTAGAAAAAGTTGAGAAAATTAAAAATATAGATGAAGTAACATATACGAAGATTGTTGACGATCTTGCTGCTAAGTATCAGAAAGTAAAAGGAATGACAATGGAAGAAATAACTGAAATTACTAAAGAATTAAAATCAAACTGGAAAAAAATAAAAGATGAAGCCAAGAAAAC
>JAYTDF010000078.1:0-13965 GCA_043736035.1 Candidatus Parcubacteria bacterium | reverse complement strand
ATTGTTTGTGTACCGATTAATTCGATCGATACTGGCAATGCTCCGTATTTTAAACCTCTTGCGAGTGCGTTGGCCTCTTGTATAGAAAATTGTCCTGAGATCTGTGCTTGCCCTCCAACTATCTCTCCTTGGATAGTAGGTGCTGAGATAACTTGACCGTCAAGCAATATTGCGAGAGGTTTACCAATATTTTCTTTGGTAATTTTTGCAAATAAATCAGCTCCTTTAGAGTCAAATACGATTCCAATTTGGGGTTTATTGGTTCGAGAATCATATTCTACACGAGCAGTTTTAATATATTTACCAGTTAATTCTGTTGGAAATAACTGTGTTGTTGTTGCAGTTGAAGTTCCAGATGTTCCTTTCATTTCCTCAACAAGTGCAAATTCAAGAACTGGAGTTTGTCCAATAAGTTCGATAGCTTTTTGAGTATCATTTACACCAGGAAGTTCAACAATAAGTTTATCCATCCCCTCTGTTTGAATAATAGGCTCTGAAACTCCGAACGCATTTACTCTGGCTTCGATCACATTTTTCAATGTTTCCATAGATTGACCGATATCCTCTTTGGCAATCTTTGACGTATCAGCCTTATAGGTCAAGTGTATTCCCCCGTTGAGGTCAAGGCCTAGTTTAAAAGGCGATGATTTATAAGTATTGTTTAGGTATAGGGCCAATAATCCTGAGATTATGATGATAATGATGGCCCAAAGTCTTGTTCTTGTCATATAAGGTAGTATTATACTGATTTTTACAGGTTTGGATAGTAGCACTTCCTACCAATCCAACTCACTCAGGTATTTATCAGCAGACCTTAACTGAATATTACTTCCCAACATTTGTTCAACACGTGCATATTTTACAAGTTGCGTCCCTTTAACATTATATTTTTCTGAAAAATACTTGAGAGGGCCTGACAACTTGTTATCCGAAACCTTAACCTCGATTATTTCTTTTAACTCGTTTTTATCTGAAATGGCAAAATCTACCTCTTTTTGGTCCCTCGTTTTTAAAAAACTAAGACTAACACTAGAACCGGTCAAATCATTTGTCGTGGTTATATTCTTATATAAAGACAACGCAACGAAGTTTTCAAAACGAGCACCCTCATCATCAATAACTCCATAATCAAAAAAATAAATCTTTGGCTCTTTTAATATTGATCGATTTATCTTCCCAGTATGTGGCTTTAATATAAAAATAACATACAGCGATTCTAATATTTCAATGTATTTTTTAACGGTCTTCGGAGACGTATCTATGTCACGTGCAATATTAGCATAGGATACCGGAGAACCTATTTTATTTTTTAAGATATTATATACCTGTCTCATAGCGACAACCTTTTGTATGTCATTAAATTCCAATACATCTTGCCTTATCAGAGTATCCGCATATGTACTTCTCCACCTGTTTGCATCTTCATCACGTTCCAAAAATAAAGGTTCAGGAAAACCACTTCTTTTGATAAGAGTATGTATATCATTTTCTAGATAAGTACCTTTTAATTCAGACAAAGAAAATGGCATAAGATGATGAATAAAAAATCTACCCGTGAGAGAATCTCCAGCTTTCCTAAACGTATCCATACGAGCACTGCCTGTAATAAGCATGTGCAATGTATCAGGTTTTGTATCATATATGCCTTTAATATAGTTTTTCCATTTTGGCATTTTGTGTATTTCATCAAACACGATCAGATCCACTTCAGGTTTCCAAGCTTTTGTTTTTAATATCTTGACATGGTCCATATCATCATAGTTTAAATATAAAGGATTTTTATATTCACCCATCACCTTTTTAGATAACCATGTCTTTCCTACTTGTCTAGGTCCAACCACAAAAACCATCTTTTTCTCCAAGTCGGTCAGGATTTTTATGTATATTTTACGGGCTATTTTCTCCATATTGACTATTATATACGGAATTCCCGAATAGTCAAGACTTTTAAGGAAAGCTCTCCCGAATAGTCTAAATGATCAAAAAACTCTTATTTTTCAATATATAAAACCTGGCTAGAATTTAGGGTTTAGTCTCACCTTATATCTTCCCTATCAATACCAGTGAATAATAAATCTTTATCTATCCTATTCTGCACCTTATGTGTATTCCCATGTTTTATCATAGACTTATACGACTGATAGGTATTATTATCTGGCTTGTTTTTAAGGTTTTTAAACATCCTCTTTTTTGTCGTGGTGCGAAGTATCTTATGTTTTGGAAAATGAACCCAGCCGAGAAAGTCTACTCCTGAAAATAACGTCTTGATAAACACTTTATTTGGATGCAATCTCAATTTAAGCTTTTCGTTTAGAAAGATATGAATATCTTTAAGAATGCATTCGAGTTCGGGCTTACTTGTGCTTACAAAAACAAAGTCATCAGCATAACGAATATAATACTCGATCTTTAGAATGCTCTTTACATACTGATCAAATTCGTTCATGTAGATATTTACTAATAATTGTGAGGTTAAATTTCCCAGAGGTAGACCCCTATTCTCCTCTCCACTAGTAAAACCTTGTATGATTATTTTTAATAGATTTGTAATACATTTATCTGAAATATATTCATCTAATATTTCAATAAGAATTTTCTGGTCTATTGATGCAAAAAATTTACGTATATCACATTTCAAAATCCAGACTGTTTTTGTATTATTGCAACCAACAATATCAGCATACTTTTTAAACTTTTCTATCGCCTTGTGCGTTCCCTTATCAATCTGACATGAATATGAATCTTCTATAAAAACATCTTTGAAAGATTGATACAGAATTCGGTGAATCGCATGGTGGAGCAATCTATCTCGCACGGAGGCTTTGTGAATGATTCTTGGTTTTGGATCAGAAATTTTGAACTCATGATATAAGCTATGTGCGTATGTATCGTTTTTTAAATCTGAATGCAGCTCTTTAATATTGTCCAATAAACTATATTGGAATTTTTGTACATCTACTTTGTTTCTTTTGCCTTTTATAAATTCTCGCCAGGCATCAAGCAAATTTTCCTGAGAGATGATATCATCGAGAACATGGATACACTGTTTTCTGAGCATACCAATAATATTACCCCCCCCCCGAACAGTTTTACAACCTAACCTCATACCGGTTGTATTGAAACTGAAAGATACATACATCTTGTGGCAAACATATGCGAGACATTTTCCAAAAACACACAGATATACATTGGGTTCAAAAATAGATGACTTGTTTTTAACTTCAATAGAATATTGTTTCTTAGCAAGCTATTCTAGTCTTGGAGACAAGATACCTTTAGTTGATAAAGCAATATCGAGAGTGGATTTGATTAAATTATTACTTCAAATATCATATGAAATAAAAGCATTGGACACAAAATATTATATAAAACTAGGAGAAAATATATATGATATAGGTAAAATGCTAGGTGGCTGGAGAAAACAACTACTCAATAAAAAACTCTAGGATATTATCCTAAAGAAAAATAAATAGTTGCGACGAAGAAAACCTGATAGTTCTCATTCCACTTGCCGTCCCAATCATTGAGGTTGAACTTCGCATAGTCATCGTTCCAGTTGAGGACCTTGCCGAAGGCAAGGAACAAAGACAAAGTGTATGACATATCATCTATGTTTTGTTTGTGTACATCTTTAATGCAACCAATATATCATACCAACTAGTTTGTTTATTTTTAAACAACATATATAGGACACTTTTTTAAACCTTGGCTTAAAAGATTCTGCATATATACATGCGGATGAGTTAACTAAGATCGTGACGTTAGTTTTTTCACTCAACTTACTGAGTATATCAATAAAATTAGATATGAGAAAAGTCGGTCCCGCAAAAGCGGAACCGACTCGAAGCGGCAAAGGGCATGAGAGCCCAAGGGCTGAAACAAACTTAGGACTCAGGGGATGAGGGCTCAAGGTCTTCGACGAAGAAAACCTGATAGTACTCAAACCACTTGCCGTCCCAAGCATAGAGGTAGAACTTCGCATAGACATCGTTCCAGTAGAGGACCCCGCCGTTCCACACTTTGCCAAATGCCACAAAGTAGCGAGGGCAGAGCTTGGGATGCTTCTTTTTGAAGTGCAGTGCCTCGTGCGGAGTGCCGACCCGGAACTTTTTACCATGTTTGAGAGCGAGTGCTTCGATGGCCTTGACACCGTCTTCGGATTCGAAGCTGGCAGGCATCTCGAGGAAACCACCGGCGACCAGTCCTTTTGGGAGCTCGGTACCAAAGTTCTCATCAGTCAGATTTTTTTGGCAATAGTCGGACTTTGGCAAACCCTCACTGGCTGAGGCAATCGTTGAGTCCGATGGAATGTCGAAGCGGGTGAGTGTCGGGATTTCTGAGGACATTGCTGCGTGAGAGGCGGTGACCTCATCATTATTGACAACTGTGGCACCCATCGCTAAAGCGAGGGTGATCAACTCGGCTGAATCTTTTGAGTCGACCTGAGAAAAATCAAGTGTAATGACTTTCATGGTGATGTTTTTGTTGGTTTGGTGCTTGTGTGAATTTGCGGATCTGACTTCGTTGCCAGATTTACACGTATATATAATAGCATATTTGAGCATAAATGTCAATATTTTTGTCCGCCGACCAAACAGCAGGCAATTCCCTAAAAGTCTTGACTATTTGGGAATCCTCTCCCGAATAGTCTAAACAGGTAAAAATCCCTTATTTTACAACATATAAAACATGGCTAGAGTTAAGGATCTTCTTAAATTTATTTATGGCAGGACTGAAACGGAACGAAATAAATAAATTTAATTAAACCCCACAAACTCATTCTTCAACTCATTCAAATACACCCCGGTATTTTTCTTTCCCATCGAAATATGCGAAACAATTCCCAATGCAATAAATTCAATCAATATATGCGATCCCCCATAACTCATAAATGGTAGTGGAATACCTGTAATCGGCATAATACCTAGATTCATTCCAATATTGATAAACACGTGAATTGCAAAAAAAATAAATACCCCGGCACAGATAAGCGCATTAAAATTTGAATCCGCATTCATGGCCACAAACAACGTACGAAGCAAAATAGTAAGAAACAAAAGTAGCACTATTGAAACACCAACAAATCCCCACTCCTCCGCAAAGGCTGAAAAAATAAAGTCCGTTTGATATTCAGGCAAGAATTTTAATTTTGACTGTGTTCCATATCCAATGCCTTTTCCAAGAGCCTGTCCAGAACCAACTGCAATCACGGCTTGGTATTGATTGTATCCAGACCCTCTGATATCTCGCATCGGATGGATAAAGTTCATCACTCTTTCTTTTTGATATTGTTTGAAAGCAAAATTCCAACCTATAGTCAAAATAATCACACTCGTTATAGCTAAAAATATAACATGTTTCTTTGATAACCCTGATATAAAAATAATTCCTCCCCAAATCGCAAATATGGTTACTGCCGACCCAAAGTCAGGTTGTAATAAAACCAACAGACCCAGAACACCCGCATACAGTCCGGAAATGAACACATGCTTAAATACAGAAATTTCAACGTACCTCTTTGAGAAATATTTTGCCAATAACAATATCAATGCAAGCTTAGCTGGATCAGTTGGCTGAATAGATAAAAATCCTAACTTAATCCAAGACTGTGCACCTTTCGCAACATGTCCTGACACAAACAAAATAAGTAAAGAAATGATTGATGCAATATACAGACCCATCACAAATTTTCTATTTTTTAATATATACAGATTAGTTTTTTGTAGATATATAAAAAGTCCCAGTCCGATAAGTACCCAGATAGACTGTTTAATAAAACGTGTTGATACTTCACCAAAAGATATTAGGGTAAATAAAGCCAATGCTGACAATATCAGCCCCGGCAATATCAAATACCAATCTACTTTTATTCTTTGAAAATATCTTATCATTATTTATATTGTTTTAACGCGAGATTTGGAATCACCTCAATCTTTGAAGGCTTAAACGTTATCGGCTCTGGCCACGTAAAGACAATATTTGCTTCACCTTTGTCCCCTATGCTGTCGATGAATGTTCGAGATGACAAAACACCATTTCCTTCCTCGTTGTATATAATTGCTACCACTTCAACATTTCTATATGACTTCAATGTTCTGTTTACAATCTTTGCATCAAGTTTTGGTTGAGTATCTGTTCTGGATAATCTTTGTTCAACAACTTCAAGTTCAGGTTTATTTCCAAAATATTCCAGCCATGTAACAGGCTCAACAAATTCAAATGTTACTAGTTTTGGAATCACCTCACCTGTCTGAACGGTGGCTTCAAAGATAGGAAATATTTTTGATGTAGGAATTCCAACTACTCCCTCACGAGTTGCAATTAAAACGTTGTTATCATCATAGACTTTGAAAATATATTTTGCAGGTTGAGCAATATAATCAATGTTAGGATTTTGTATGTAAGCAACAAGATTATATGTACCCTTGGCAACATAATAGGCTCGGGCCCATTGGATGTCAGGCTCTTGCTTTACATTTGCAAAACAGGCGATACGACAAATACCACCGCAGTCTACTCCGCGCTCGTTCTGATTTTGAATACCGTCTTGACATGAGGGGGGCTTTTGTGATTTTTTATAAATGTAAAGAGACGCCGGCGTACCGAAGAGTATAACGAGTATTGAAATGATAACTAGTTTTCTTTTGGCTGACCATGAGAGCATATAGCGATTATAGCATAAAAAGTTTGGGTGGTGGAGTACCTCAAGTCAGCAAAATACCGTGATTTTGTATATGTTTCAATAATTTTTTATGGGTCACATCGCTTAAACGAATGACATCAAAGGTATACGGCACAGTTGTCTCATACTCTAAGTATGTTTTATAGTTTAAAAAAGTCTTTCTGTCTTCACACAATATAGCAATATCAACGTCTGAATGCTTTTTCTGTGTCCCTAATGCTCTCGATCCAAACAATATGATTTTCTGTATGCCGAACTTTTTTCCAGCTTTTTTTATTTCTTTTACATATGCATCTTCAAGTCCCATATATTATACGTTGAGTGCATGTAACGCATCACTTAATTTTGTAAATAAGCCTACATATGTATTTTCTTTTATGTCATTAAACAATTCTATTGACAGTTTTTCATCATAGGTGTGGTTTGAAAGGTTCCTATCTTCAAGCATGGTGAGCCATAATGCACTATCAAGCAACTCAAGTTTGCCTGCGTGCTTGATAACGTCTCTTGGGGATGAGAAAACCTCTATATCCTTGTATTCGAAAAAATCTTTAAGAGTTTTCCAAGATAATTCAAAAGCCATCTCGAAAAAATGAATGATGCCCGTTCTTTCGATCAGTGAAAACTCTTTTTGTGGGTCAGCCAGTTCTTTTTGCAATTGCAATAACACTCGATCAAGATTATCGAGTCTTTGGAGCCAGCGCTGGTCATTTTTTATATCTGTCATATGTATCAGTATATCAGATATGCTGTGGTATGAGAATAATATCTATAAAATGCAGAAACCGCAACACGGGGTTACGGTTTCGCGTTCTGCCATCGAAATAACAGAAGGGGTGGAGTATTTGTATCATAATGATATACTTGACGCAAAGATTTACACAAGCTTTTCTATAAATTCTTTATTATATTTAATATTTTAAGTAGGTTATTATCTTCAACAAGCCCTTTCTGTCTTCGAAAGTCTATCTGTGATTCAAGGCTAGCTATTCTTCGTTTAATAATCTTATCATACTCATCAGGTGCCAATTCAGACTTCTTAAGTTTAAAATACTGTTCAATTTCTTCAATGGGAATTTTTCTATTTTTATAGCCATAAAAAGCAAAGTAAAATGATAACACTGCCACAATACCAATAAATAGATAATTTTCTGAATATTTATATATAGCATACGAGAAGATAAAACCTATTGATAAAATAAAAAATTGTTTGAATGTTAGCGGTCCTAAAATTATGTCTTGTTCGTACATAAATTTAACTGATTTTTAATAATTTTCCGAAAGCTGGAATTCCAATAAGAGAAAGAATCGCATACATCATTTGAATAAGGGCGCCGTCTGCTAAAAAAATAGATACCAGGGCAATAATTAAATAAGCCAAACTGACATTTTTAGTTAACCTTTTTAAATCTCCCGGGATTAATTTTTTTCTAACAGTTAGCAACGTGAGATATGTTGCAATCATAAACATAACAGCAGCAGTAACGTAAGAAGCTGAGGAATTTGAATTAAGATCTAATATACCCTTAAACACAATACCTGTAAAAATAAGTATAGGAATGAAATAGAGTACCTCAATTAACATAAATTTTGCTGTTTTCATAATACATTAATCTTATCACAGTCAATCTTCCTATACTACAACAAAAAACCACCTTAACAGCGGGTTTTTCATATCGAATACTTTGTTCCGGCGACAAGCTACTCTCCTTGCGTAAAGCTTGTACCATCGCCTTAAGAGGGCTTAACTTCTGAGTTCGGAATGAGATCAGGTGTGGCCCCTCCAACGAGTCACCAGAACAAAAGATTCGATATCGCTCGCTAAGCTCTCAGATTTCAAGAAAGAAATCTTTCGCTTAGCTCACGTACTTTTGATTTTTAATTACAAATTTAATTAACATACACTTTCACGATTGGATATACATATTTCCTAATAGTATGGACTAATTAGTACACCTCGACTAAACACATTGCTATGCTTACATCTGGTGCCTATCAACGTGATAATCTCTCACGAGTCTCATAACGATATCTAATCTTAGGGCTGGCTTCGCTCTTAGATGCATTCAGAGCTTATCCATTCCCGACATAGCTACCCAGCGGTGCCGCTGACGCGACAACTGGTAGACCAGAGGTCAGTTCATCTCGGTCCTCTCGTACTAGAGACAAATCCCTTCAAATATCAACGCCTGCAGTAGATAGGAGACCAACCTGTCTTGCGCATGTCTTTCACACATTACTGTGTGCATTGGACTATATCATCATCTTTCTCATAGAGTTAAGATGGTTAACGTGTAGTCTCTACGGGTGATCATTGCTGATCTTCCCTCGGTATCGTCCTTCACATTTCGTGAGTTGGATTTCACCGATATTAGTTAACTTTATATCATATATATTTCTATATGTGACCGCCGCAATATACTTATTTAAAAGTATGGTTAATCTCAACATTCTTTGTTAGTTATTTTATTTTCCTCGTGTGGATTCAGACTGTGTAGATACCAATAAGACATAATTACTTGCGTAAAAATATAATATTAGTTCCTACACGGTCTGAACCCAGCTCGCGTGACTTTTTAATTGGCGAACAGCCAAACCCTTGGGACCTTCTCCAGCCCCAGGATAAGTCGAGCCGACATCGAGGTGCCGAACTCCGCCGTCGATAAGGACTCTTAGGCGGAACTAGCCTGTTATCCCTAGAGTAGCTTTTGTCAGATAATCTTCCCCTGCATCTAATGCAAAGGGTCGGTTCACTATGTTCTACTTTCGTATCTGCTTGACATTTACGTCTCACAGTTAAGCCCACTTGTGCCATTGCGCTATCGGCACGGTTTCCATCCGCGCCTAGTGGACCTTAGTAAACTCCTCCGTTACTTTTTGGGAGGATAGCGCCCCACTAAAACTACCCACCAGATACTGTTCCTCACCGTTTTTTCCGTTGAGGTTAGAATATACACTTTTATAGAATGGTATTTCACTGACGAATCCACATAAACCAAGATCTATGCTTCAAATTCTCCCATCTATTCTACGCAATAAAAACGTATATTCAATACCAAGCTGTAGTGAAGCTTCTAGGGTCTTTTCGTCTAACTGCAGGTAAGCGGCATCTTCACCGCTATTGCATTTTCACCGAGCGAGTCTTCGAGACAGTTTTCCAGTCGTTACACCATTCGTGCGCGTCGGAACTTACCCGACAAGGAAATTCGCTACCTTAGGACCGTTATAGTTACGGCCGACATTCACCAGGGCTTATATCAGTCAGCTGCCATATTGCTATGTAACCGCCAATATTTGACCTTCTGGCATTGGTCAGGTGTCACCCCCTATACATACTCTTGCGAGTTCGCAGGGAGCTGTGTTTTTGATAAACAGTCGCTGGAAAAACTTTTGCTGAGGCCTACCTTGCGGTAGGCGAACCTTATCCCTAAGTTACGGTTGCTTTTTTGCCGAGTTCCTTGAAGACCTCTCACTCGTTCGCCTTGGTCTACTCGACCTGATCACCTGTGTCGGTTTGCGGTACAGTTTCAATATAGATAAGTTTAGAAGCTTTTCTCGGAAGCGTGCTTTATAACCTTACGTCAAGTTACTTGGTGATGACATTAAAGTCAGGAGCCCGGATTTACCTAAGCTTCCACCTTATAACCCAAACTAGAATTCAATAACCAGCGTTATATACTACACTCCGTCACTCCGTCACTCTATATCAAAGTCATGGAATATTAACCATGTGTCCATCGGGTTCGGTTCTCACCATCCCCTTAGGCCTGACTAACCCTCAGTCGACAATCGTAGCTGAGGAAACCTTGATCTTTCGGCGTCGATGTTTTTCACATCGATTGTGGTTACTTGTGCCAACATTCTTACTTTGCAATGCTCCAGGATGGGTCACCCCTTTCCCTTCATCGCGATGCAAACACTCTCCTACCACTCATAAATTCCAAAGAATTTATAAATCCCAAATTTCGGTACTATGCTTGAGCCCCGATCATTTGTGGCGCAAAATCTCTTGATGAGTGAGCTGTTACGCTATCTTTAAAGGATTGCTGCTTCTAAGCAAACCTCCTCATTGTCAAAGAAATCTTACATCCTTACTAGCACTGAGCATAGATTTAGGGACCTTAAGTATGGATCTGGGCTGTTTCCCTTTTGACCAGTGAAGCTTCGCCCCCACGGTCTAACTGCCACGTTCTTAACTCTTAGTATTCGGAGTTTGATAGAGTTCGCGAGATTGCTCCCTGTCGAACTCTTCCAGTGCTCTACCCCTAAGAGGAACACGTGACGCTAACCCAAAAGCTATTTCGGAGAGAACCAGCTATTACCAAGCTCGATTAGCTTTTCACTTCTTATCACAGATCATCCCAATGAGTTGAACGACATACGGGTTCGGGCCTCCATTTGTCTTTCGACAGACTTCACCCTGTCCATGATAAGCTCGCATTGGCTTCGGGTCTAATATATAAGACAAAGACGCACTATTAGTACTCGGTTTCCCTGTGACTCCGACCTTTTCGGTCTTAGCCGCGCCATATATATTAACTCGTTGGCTCATTCTTCAATAGGCACGCCATGACGGACATAAATGCCCGCGCTGACTCCTTGTAGGTGTGACGGTTTCAGTATTATTTCATCGTCCTCCCGGACTAATTTTCACCTTTCCCTCACGGTACTTGTTCACTATCGATCACAACATGTATTTAGCCTTAGCAGTTAGTACTGCTGGATTCCCCCAAGCTATTCGTGTCCTGGGGTACTCAGGAACAGTAGTAAGAGATATAATGTTTTCGCATAAAGGACTATCACCTTCTAGGGTCAAGCTTTCCAGCTTATTCTGCTAACATTATATTTTGTAACTCTTTGAATATAAATATTCGTCTACTGCCCTACAACACCAAGCTACCCAATGCATCAAACAATGTTAATGAAAACTATAAATAGTAATTAAAAACAAAATGTGATGCATCGGAAAGCTACGGTTTGGGCTGTTTCCTTTTCGCTCGCCGCTACTTAGGAAATGGTGCACATACGTGCTTGTTTTCTTTTCCTTCAGGTACTGAAATGTTTTACTTCCCTGAGTTTGCGAATGAACTTAATGTTCAAACATGAGAATCAAGTTCTCATAGGTTTCCCTATTCGGAAATCCCCGGATTAGCGATTGCTAGACATCTCCCCGAGGCTTATCGTTGTCGTGCTACGTCCTTCGTCGCCATGTTGTGTCAAGGCATCCACCGTCCACCCTTGTATTTCTATTAGGAAATACATATACCACAATCGTGAAAATGTATGTTAATTATCCTTGTGCGTTTACCTAATTTTTCAATCGAAGATTTCCTGAAATCCCGATTGCCAAACTGTTTACTCAACAATTTGTTTACGCCAAGGTTTGTAATTGTCAATTTGCGAAGGAAAATCCGCTCTCATGAAAAGCGGATATTAAAACGTGTAAGCTATTGCTTGAGGTTTTTATATCCGCTCTTTGTGAGTCTTTATTATCATACTGTATGGACGTCTATTATATACAAAACGGATTTAAAGTCAAGCGTCTATATGGGGATTTATTGAGTTTTGATAAAGGACATGTAAGTAGCCCAAAAAAGGGTTGTAAAATAAGGATTTCGACATGAATGTCTATTAAAAATATATTTGATATATTACTTGGTGTTTGGGGTAGCTTTTGTATAAAAAAATTAAAGAAGAGCAGTATTTTTAAAATATCTTAAGCTATTCTTATTGACATACTAACTTATAGTACTATATACTAGTAGTATGACAACAATCACTATACCGATAACAGCTGAGTTAAACAACTTTATAAACAACCAGGTAAAGCTTGGAGAAGCTTCAAGCAAGGCCGATCTTGTTCGACGTGCCATTCAAAACATGAAGGAAGATGTGTTCATACGACAGATTTTGGAAGCTAAGGCCGAAGCAAAAGCCGGCAAATTACTAAAAGGTGATCTCGATCAACTATCTAAGGGTTTTAAATAACATGACTTGCAAGATAGAAATACTGTATACCCCTCATTTTTTGAGGATGTATGCCAAGCTGACCCCTGCCTTATGCTCGGATATAAAGGAAAAGATTGAAAAATTTTCCAATAAGGAGAACCACCCATCTTTAAAAGTCCACAAGCTGAAAAATATAGATAATTCCTATTCTTTTTCCGTAAATTATAAAATACGAATCATTTTTGAATACGGTAAAAACAAAAATATTGTACACCTTCTGTATGTTGGTGACCATGATACGGTGTATTAATCCTTACCCTCCCCTAAGCGATACCGCTCAATCTCTTTATGATTCCCTGAAAGCAACACTTTTGGCACTTTGTATTTTTTATTTTTATATATCAAAACTTCGGGACGAGTGTAGACTTCAGATGAAGATACTCGAGCTTCTTCACGGGATTCAAATTTTCCAAGCACTCCTTCAACTTGTCTTGCTATCACATCGATCATGATGAGTGCAGGTAGTTCTCCTCCTGTAGTTACCCATGGACCAACGGATACATCAACCATCTTAAAAACTTTTTTCACACGTGCATCTATACCTTCATACCGCCCACAAACGATGATGATATCTTTATATTTTTTTGAAAATTTAGTAGCCAGTTCAGTATCAAATTGAACACCAGATGGAGACAAAAAAACGATCAAAATTTTTGCTTTAACTATAGTTTTTTTTGTTAGAATTTTCTCAATACACTTGATGACTGGCTCAGCTTGAATCACCATCCCAGGACCTCCTCCATACGGCCTATCATCAACTTTCGCGATACCCGCCTTGTTCGCGACAGCAAATTTTTTTGGATTATAAAAATCAACTTTGATAAACTTATTTTCTATCGCTCGGGCAATAATCGACTTATCTATATATGAATCAAAAGACTCGGGGAAAAGCGAGATTATATGAAAATTTAGAGCAGTATTATCCTTACCCTTATTTTTTTTAACTTTAGTATTCACACCCATGGTCGACTAGCCGAATGCGAGCTCCAAACGAAATGTTAATGTGAGTGCAGTGGCTAGTCGACTATGTTAATGAATACGTATATACAGTATAGACCTTTCGGGCCGATTTAGCAAAATATACAAAATAATAAGACCTTGACACCGAGGTGACAAGATCTAATTACATTTCGTTTGGAATTCGAAGGGATTGTTAATTGCTTAACTCCTCCTCCTACCTCACATAAGTCATGATAGCATAGTGTGGTAGCAAAGTCAAGCTATTGTAACAAAAACTATTTTCTATGAGTCAATTCTTCAGAAGCACGAGCAAG
>JAYTDF010000077.1:0-2309 GCA_043736035.1 Candidatus Parcubacteria bacterium | reverse complement strand
GTAGTTAGAAAATTAAAAGATGATAATGACACAATAGATACCTTCTATATAAAACTTGAAAAAGAATTTTCCACATCAACAACATATAAAGCAAATATTCGTGACATAAACATAGATTCAAGTAATATCTCATTTTTAAGTAGTGCTAAAAAGATATTTTATTTTATAAATAAAACAGGAAAGGGGATCATAACAAGCATTGATGGAAGTACTCGAACTAACGCAATATCTACATCCGTTTCTGAGTTCCTATCACAATATGTAAACAAAGATCTGATAACACTTACAACTAAACCTTCTGCATATTTTAAAGGCTATTTATTTACACTTAATACAAACGGTTTAGGAAAAAATAGCTATATATTAGGTGAAAAATATGGATTCAACACTCTTACGTCCCCAGACGGTAAAAAGGTTATATATAACGAAATATTAAATAATACATTAGAAACTTTTATCTATGATATAAAATCAAAGAGTTCAACCTATCTTTCACAGGCCACATTGGTTGATAAATGTGCTTGGGCCCTTGATTCAAAAAAAGTATATTGTGGTGTACCTCAAAAGCTATATGAATCACCATATCCTGATGCGTGGTATAAAAATGACATATCATTTGCTGACAATATCTGGTCAATAAACGCAGAGACAGGTAAGTTTTCTATAGCAATACCTCTACAAGATCAAGTTGCAACACCTATAGATGTCTACAAGATGGTGGTGGCAGGGGGTGGTAAATATCTATTGTTTCAAAACAAGAATGATTTAACTTTGTGGAAATACAGTCTGATTATAGAATAAAATCTAAAAAATTATCTGAGTTTATAACCTTAATATCATCAGGTTTTACACCCAATTCATTAGTAGACATATTTCTTACAGCTTTTGATATGGTTTTTTCTTTGTATTTTATCTCAAAGCAAGTTAATTTTCCATTTTTGCTTTCAATTAAATCTATTTCTGCATCATTTTGACCACGATAAAAAAAATACTGAGGATGATAGTTATGTTTTTGATTTCTTTTCATTCTTTCTATAATGATAAAGTTTTCCCACAAACCTCCTTTATCCAGTCTTGTGTCTATTCCACCAAAATTTTTAGAAACAGAGTTTCTTATACCCGTATCCCAAAAATAGTATTTTGATTGATTTAATATTCTATTTTTTGGGTTATTATAATAGGGTCTTAAAGGTATTATAATAAAAAGTTGTTCGAACAGTGTTAAATATCTATCTATTGTATTTCTTCCCACCATCAATAAGTTGGCCATATTGTTTATAGCTATCGTTGAACCAGTAAAGGAAGCAAGTAGTGCCAACAGCTTTTCAAGAAAAACTGAATCTTTTTGACTCTCAAAAGACAAAGTGTCTTTAAATAAATATTGTTTTGATATGTCAACAATCGTAGATTCTTTGTTGTCATTTGTTTTTTGATTTACAACCTCAGGATATGTTCCATATAGTATTTCTGATTCTATATTTGACCCTTTGTTTAATTTGTTTGATTCAACAAGCTCTGATATAGATAAAGGAAACATAGACAATATCTTTACCCTGCCAGTTAAAGCATCAAAAACACCGTAAGACAGCTCTAAAGAAGAAGATCCTGTTATAATAAACTCTTTTTCTTTGTAGGTGTCAATCAATAATTTTAATACTATTCCAGCATCTGGTATTCTTTGGGCTTCATCGATTATAACCCTGTTATATCCATCGACAATGTTTTTTAATTTTGAAGAAGAGGGGACAAAAAGCCTCAAAACATCAATATCATCACAGTTAAAGAATACATCTTTATCATTCCTTATAAAGGATTTAACAGTTGTTGTTTTACCAACTTGTCTCGGACCATATATTAAAACAGCTTTTTTATTAGATAAAGCTTCTTCTATATAGGTTTTTATGTATCTATTGTAGTTTTTGTGGTTATTTGACATACAGAAACACCATATCATAGTGTACCCTTACATGCAACATTATATAGTCTTTCTGTACCCTAAAACTATTTAACCTTAGCAATGTCTTCCTTATACTTATTTCTAAAATATAACTCTTGGGCAATCATAAACACAGATGATACTATCCAATACAACGCCACCGCTGCAGAAACCTTAAGAGAAGCTATAAAAATAAGCACTGGTATGAAGTATTTCATCATAAAACTCATTTGTTTTTGCATCATTTCTTCAGGCTTCATTTCTGACATAGGTTTATCTATTGCAGGTTTCATGTTTTGAAGAGATAGTCGTATTTGAATATATTGTGATATTGCAGCGATTAAACCAACAACAATATTAGCTTTTGTAAAAT